>JALHNW010000122.1 GCA_022843345.1 Rubritepida sp.
GGGCGGCCCCGTCCGCGCCCTCCAGCCGCAGCCAGCGCTCCGGCGCCACCCCGTCCGGCATGCGGCGGGACAGGGCCCAGGCGTCGTGCCCGCGGGCGCGCAGCGCGGCGAGGAGGTGGCTGCCCAGGAAGCCGGTGGCGCCGGTGAGCAGGAAGCGCGCCCCCGCCATGCTCAGCCGCCGGGCAGGAAGGTGCCGCGCGAGGTCTGGAACAGCTCCTGCGCCAGGGCGTAGTCGTCCGGCCGGCCGATGTCGAGCCAGCGGCAGTCGGGGGCGTGGCACAGCACCTGCTGGCCGCCGCCCACCATGGCCCGCATCAGGTCGGGCATGTCGAGGTAGCGGCCGGGCGTGACGTGGGGGCGCACCGCGTCGCGCCGCAGGACGTAGCAGCCCATGGAGACGAGGTGCGGGTAGGAGGGCTTCTCGGTGTAGCCCGTCATCCGCATGCGCTCGTCGGTCTCCAGCAGGCCGAAGTCGATCTTCACCTCGCGGCGGAAGCTGGCCACGGTGGCGTCCACCCCGGCGGCGTCGTGGGCGCGCAGCATGGCGGCGAAGTCCAGCGTGGTCAGCAGGTCGCCGTTGGTGACGAAGAAGCGCTCGCCCAGCTGGTCGAGCACGGCGCCGACCGGGCCGGCGGTGCCCAGCGGCACCTCCTCCAGGCTGTAGGTGATGCGCAGGCCCAGCCGCTCGCCGTCGCCGAAGAAGGCGCGCAGCAGGTGGTGCAGGTGGTTCACGGCGAGGATCACCTCGCTCACCCCCGCGACGCGCAGCTGGCGCAGCAGGAGCTCGAGCACGGGCATGCCGTCGCCCAGCGGCATCAGCGGCTTGGGGAAGAGCGCGGTGTAGGGGCCCAGGCGCGTGCCGCGCCCGCCCGCCATGATGACGGCCTGCATCGCGCTCAGACCGTGTACGCGGCGGGGCGGTACAAATGCCGGTTCGCCTCGATGAAGGCGATCGTCTCGCGCAGCCCCTGGTCGAGGCCGACGCGCGGCTCCCACCCCAGCAGGCGCTTGGCCTTCGCGTTGTCGGACACCAGGCGCATCACCTCGCTCAGCTTCGGGCGCATCCGGCCTTCCTCCTGCACCAGGGGCTTGGGGCATTCCATGAGCGCGAGGATGCGCCCGGCGATGGCGCCGATGGAATCGGTGCGCCCGGTGCCCAGGTTGATGGTCTCGCCCGCGATGCCATCGCTCACCCCGGCCAGGATGAAGCCGGCGGCGGTGTCGGAGACGAAGGTCATGTCGCGCTCTGGGTCGAGCGCGCCGAGCCGGATCTCGGCCTGCGGGGCCAGCGCCTGGGAGATGACGGTGGGGATGAAGGCGCGGGCCGACTGGCGGGGCCCGAAGGTGTTGAACGGGCGCAGCGTCACCACCTCCGTGCCGAAGGAGCGCCAGTAGCTTTCCGCCATCTTGTCCGCGCCGATCTTGGAGGCGGAATAGGGCGACTGCCCCTGCAGCGGGTGCTCCTCGTCGATCGGCACGCGGATGGCGGTGCCGTAGACCTCGGAGGTGCTGGTGTGGACCACGCGTGGCACGCCCAGCCGCCGCGCCGCCTCCAGCACGTTGAGCGTGCCCTCGACGTTGGTGCGGACGTAGGAGCGCGGCGCGACGTAGGAGAAGGGGATGGCGATGAGGGCTGCGAGGTGCAGGATCATGTCCTGCCCCGCGGCGACGGAGAAGACGTAGTCCCCGTCCTCCACGTTGCCGGCCACGACCTCGACCTCGGCCAGCACGTCGCGCGGCAGGAACTCCAGGTTGCCCCAGGACGACAGCGCGTTGTAGCGCACCATGGCGCGGACCTTGGCGCCGGCGCGCACCAGCCGCTCGACCAGGTTGGAGCCGATGAAGCCGCCCGCGCCCGTGACCAGCACGCGCTTGCCGGCGACCCGCCGTTCGGCATCCAGCAGCTCGAGGTCCATCGCATTGCACTCCGCGTCACGTGCCGGCAAGGCCCCGGCCGGGCGCCGCCTTCTCGCGTCAATTCCGGGGACGGTCAAGCAAGCGGCCCCGGTAGGCGGGCCATGGCGGGTGGGCTATAGCGCGGCCATGCAACGCGAGATGCCCACGGGGGCCGACCACTATGTCCGGGACGCCGCCGACCCCCGGATGCTGTCCCGGGCGCTCGGCGACCTGGCCGGGGGATGGCGCCTGCGCCGCCTGGCCTGGGCGCTGGCCTGGCTGGACACGCGCAACCGCTACCGCGGCTCGGTCTTCGGCCCGTTCTGGCTGACCTTCTCCACGGCCGTGATGATCGGCGGGCTGGGGCTGCTCTACTCCACCCTGCTGAAGCTCGACCTGCGGGAATACCTGCCCTTCCTGGCCGTGAGCCTGATCCTGTGGAACATGATCGGGCAGATCGCCGGCGAGGCGTGCCTGACCTTCACCAACGCGGAGGCGATCATCCGCCAGATGCGGCTGCCCTACGCGGTCCACGTGCTGCGCATCGTGTTCCGCAACGCCATCTCGGCCGCCCACAGCCTGCCGCTCATCTTCCTAGTCTTCCTGCTCTGCGGCCGCCTGCCGGGGCCGGAGGCGCTGCTGGCCCTGCCGGGGCTGCTGGTGCTGGGCACCTGCGCGCTCGCCGGCGCGCTGCTGCTGGGCATGCTGTGCGCGCGCTTCCGCGACATCCCGCCCATCGTCACCAACGTGATGCAGCTGGCCTTCTTCATGTCGCCCGTCCTGTGGAAGCCCGAGCTGCTGGGCGAGGGCCAGAAGTGGCTCGTCCTCAACCCCTTCTACGTGGTGATGGAGGTGGTGCGCGGCCCGCTGGTGGAGGGCGGCGCGCCGGCCTCCATCTGGGCCGCGGCCATCCTGTTCACGGCGGCGCTCGTCGCGGTGTCGGCGCTGTTCTTCGTGCGGTTCCGCGCCCGCCTGGCCTTCTGGATCTGAGGAGCGCGCCCGTGGCCTTCATCCGTTCGGACGCGATGAGCGTCGAGTTCCCGCTCTACCACGTCGGCGCGCGCTCCCTGAAGAAGCGCCTCCTCGCGGGTTCCTCCGCGCGCCTGCGCGACGAGGCGAACCGCATCGTTGTGTCCGCCCTGCGCGACCTGTCCTTCGCCATCGGCCCGGGCGAGCGCGTGGCGCTGGTCGGCAGCAACGGCGCGGGCAAGACCACCCTGCTGCGCTGCCTGGCCGGCATCTACGAGCCGGTGCGCGGCCGGCTGGAGATGCAGGGCACCGTCGGCGCGCTGATCGACCCCGCCGCCGGCATGGACCAGGAGGCGACGGGGCGCGAGAACATCGTCCTGCGCGGCATGTTCCTGGGCCGCAGCCCCGCGGAATGCGAGGCGATGGCCGACGAGGCGGGCGCCTTCAGCGGCCTCGGCGAGTTCCTGGACGTGCCCGTGCGGACCTACTCCGCCGGCATGGGCATCCGGCTGGCCTTCGCCGCCGCCACGCTGATGTCGCCGCAAATCCTGCTGATGGACGAGTGGTTCCTGGCCGGCGACGCCGACTTCATGGTCCGCGCCACCGAGCGCCTGGAGCGCCTGGTCTCCGACGCGCAGATCCTCGTCCTGGCCTCGCACGACAACGCGGTGGTGCGCCGCTGGTGCACGCGGGTGATCCGCATGGAGGGCGGGCGCATCGTCTCCGACCTTCCGGTCGCCGAGCACTTCGCCGGCTGAGGCTCAGCCGCCCTCGAAGATTCGGCGCACGCCGGCGGCATGCGCCTGCGCCCCGTGCTGGCGGGCCACCAGCTCCCAGGCGCCCTGGCGCACCCGCCGGCGCAGGGCCGCATCCCCCAGCAGGCGCAGCACCGCCGCGACGTAGGCGGCGGCGTCCACCTCGTCGTCGCCGGTCATCGGCAGCAGCAGCCCCGTCTCGCCATCCGCCACCACCTCCCCGATGGCGCCGACGTCGGGCGCCACGATCGGCAAGCCCGCCACCGCCATCTCCAGCAGCACGACGGGGATGCCGTCGTAGGAGGAGGTGTAGAGGAACACGTCGTGCTCCGCCGCCCGGACATCCTCCAGCGCCTCGAAGGGGCCGTGCCAGGTGAAGTTGGGCAGGCCCTCGAAGATCGCCGGGCTGGTCTCGCCCAGGGAGGCGGCGCCGTGGGCGGCGATGGTGACGCCGGGCGCCTCGCGCGCCAGGCGCGCGGCGATCTCCAGGAGGAGGAACGGGCGCTTCTCGGCGTCCAGGCGCGACAGCCAGAGGACGCGTCCCGCGGCCTCCTCGCGGAACGGCGGCAGGGGCCGCGCCTCGATGCGCGAGCGCAGGACCTGCCACTTCCCGGCCGGCGCGCCCACCCGCCGCCGGTCCGCCGCCACCGTGGCCTCGTTGTCGGAGACGATGGCCGCGAGGTCGAGTGCATGGCCCGCCACCATGCCGAACAGGAAGCCGTCGTTGATGATGAGCGGCCCGAAGGGCTCCTGCGGCTCGGAGAAGCGGTAGAACACCGCCCGGTGGCCCGGCAGGCTCGCGTGGTAGCGCTCGAAGAAGCGCTGGGCGAAGTCGCTCGGCTTGACGTGCAGCCGCGCGCCGCGGGCGCAGCCCTGCAGGAGGCGGAAGCAGACCAGGTCCACCTCCTCGGGCGTGAGGCCGGGGCACAGGGCGGGAAGGTCGAGGTGCAGCGCGTTGGCGGGCAGCTGGTCGAGCCAGAAATGCCGGTCGCGCTGGTGGCCTAGCAGGACCAGGAAGCGGCGGGACGGGTCGAGGCGCGCGATCTCCGCCATCACGTCGAGCAGGAAGCGGTCCGCCCCGCCCCGGGTGAGGAAGGGCAGCAGGAAGACCTCGTCGAACTCGCGATCCTCCACGATCTCGCAGATGCGCAGGAAGGCCAGCGCGGGCCTGAGGTCGGCGTGCAGGTAGGTGAAGGCGCCGCCGCCGGCGATGGCGGCGGGCTTGAGCATCGGCTCCAGCCGGTTCGCCGCCGCCAGCAACTCCTGCGCCAGCCGTTCCTCGAACAGCCACGGCCCGCGCACCGCCTGCCGCGCCCGCAGGTCGCCCTCCTCGCGCAGGCGGGCCGCAAAGGGCGCGCAGACCGCCCGGAACACCGGGGGCGAGAACAGGCGCGAGGGCGGGATCTCGCGGCCGGCCGAGCTGTGCAGGAGGCCGCCGGGGCGGGTGCGGTAGAACAGCGTCGCATCCGGCGCCACGACGAAGGACAGGCCCTGCGCCAGCGCCTCGCAGTTCAGGTGCCAGTCCTCGTGGGCGAAGGGGGAGGTCCGCAGGCTGGTGTCCACGTAGGCCAGCCGCCCCGCGAGGCTGCGGTGGAAGCAGATGCGCGACGTGAAGGGATGGTCGCCGAAGATGGCCAGGGGCGTCACCACGTCGGAGTCGAAGAACTCGGCGATGTGGTGCTTCGCACCGAAGGCCAGCAGGAACTGGGGCACCGACAGGGCCGCGGGGCCCGCGGCGCGCGCGCGCGCCACCAGCGCCGCGACGTAGTTGAAGGAGACGAGGTCGTCCCCGTCGGCCGTGACGATCCATTCCCCCTGCGCCAGGGCGATGGCCATGTTGCGCGTGGGCCCCGGCGCGCCGTGATCCGCCTCGGCGATCCGCACGGCGTGGAAGGCGGCGCGCTCCAGCCGCGCCAGCACCGCGCGCGTCGCGTCGTCGCCGCGGTCGAGCACCGCCACCAGCTCCGTGCTGATGCCGCAGGCCTGCGCGAAGGCCGCCGCCTCGGCCAGCGAGGCGAGCGTCCTCGGCAGCTCCATCGCCTCGCGATGGATGGCGAGCACCAGCGAGGCGTCCGCCGGCCCTGGCGGCGCGATCAATCCCGCGATTCCCGCCGGGCGGCCGCCAGCATCCGGCGCCCCCGGTTGACCGAGGCGCGCATCCCCGAGCGGTCGTACAGGCGCCATGCCGGCAGCAGCAGGCCGTAGAGCGGCGACCCCCTCACCCAATGCTTCAGGCGGGCCGTCCGGCCCAGCGACTGCGCATGGCCCGCAGGCGCCCGCCGCCTGGCGACCGAGGCCCGGTGCGGCTCGTCGCGCTCCCGCGCGGTCCAGCAGGCGCACGCGCAGCTGCGCCACCTCGCGTTGCAGGGACCGGACCTCGGAGCGCGCGTCGTCGAGGGCGCGGCGCAGCTCTGCGGCCTGCGCCGTGTCCGACCATTCCCG
>JALHNW010000123.1 GCA_022843345.1 Rubritepida sp.
CAGCACATGCATGGCGAGGCCGTTGACGTTCGGCACCATGCGGCTGCGGATGCCGTGGGGCAGGGGAATGGGCTTGAAGGTGTCGGTCATAGGTGCTCCGGCAGGGAGGGGGCGGCGGGCGGCGCGTTCATCACGCCACTTCCAGCGTCTCGGTCAGTTCCAGCCACTCCTCCTCCAGCGCCGCCACCTCGCGCTGGATGGCGCTGCGGCGCACCGTGGCGCGGGAAATGAGGTCCACCTTGCCGCGGTCATAGAGGCGCGGGTCGGCCAGGGCGGCGTCGATGACGCGGCCTTCCTCGGCCAGCTTCTCCATCTTGGCCTCGACCTCCTTCAGGCGCTGGCGCAGCGGGGCCAGGTTCTGGCGCTGCTCGGCGCGGCCGCGCCGTTCCTCGCGCTTGACGGGCGGCGCTTCGGCCACCGGCTTCGCACCGCCACGGGCGCGCTGCGAGAGATGCGCGCGGTAGTCGTCCAGGTCGCCCTCGAAGGGGGTCACCGCGCCATCGGCCACCAGCCACAGCCGGTCCGCCACCAGGCCGACCAGATGCGGGTCGTGGCTGATGAGGATCACCGCGCCCTCGTAGCCGGCGAGCGCCTTCACCAGCGCGTCGCGGGCGTCGATGTCCAGGTGGTTGGTCGGCTCGTCCAGGATGAGCATCTGCGGCGCCTCGCGCGTCGTCAGCGCCAGCAGCAGGCGGGCCTTCTCGCCGCCCGACAGGCCGCGCACGCGCGTCTCGGCGCGGTCGGCATCCAGGCCGAAGCGGGCGAGCTGGGCGCGGCACTGCGTCTCGGTCGCCTTGGGCAGCGCGGCGGCCATGTGGGAGAGCGGCGTGCCGTCCAGCTCCAAATCGTCCTCCTGGTGCTGCGCGAAGTAGCCGACGCGCAGGCGGCGGTCCCGGTGCAGCTCGCCCGCCAAGGGTGCCAGGCGTCCGGCCAGCAGCTTGGCCAGCGTGGACTTGCCGTTGCCGTTGGCGCCCAGCAGGGCGATGCGGTCCTCCTGGTCCACCCGCAGCTCGATGCCGCGCAGGACCACGCGCTCGCCATAGCCGGCGCTGCCGCGGCGCAGGGTGAGCATGGGCGGCGGCAGGGGCTCGGGCTGGGGGAAGTTGAAGGTGGTGACGGCGTCCTCCACCAGCGATTCCACCGCCGGCAGCCGCTCCAGCGCCTTGAGGCGGCTCTGCGCCTGCCGCGCCTTGGTGGCCTGGGCGCGGAAGCGGTCCACGAAGGCCTGCATGTGGGCGCGCTGGGCCAGGATGCGGGTGTTCTGCGCGGCCTGCTGCGCCTGGCGCTCGGCCCGCACGCGCACGAAGGATTCGAAGTTGCCGGGGTAGAGGGTGATGCGCTTCGCATCGAGATGCGCGATGGAATCCACGCAGCGGTCCAGCATGCCGCGGTCGTGGCTGACGACGAGGATCGCGCCGGGGAAGCGCTGCATCCACCCCTCCAGCCACATGGCGGCTTCGAGGTCCAGGTGGTTGGTCGGCTCGTCCAGCAGCAGCAGGTCGGGCTCGGGGAACAGGGCGCGGGCGAGCGAGACGCGCATGCGCCAGCCGCCGGAGAACTCGCGCGAGGGGCGCGCCTGGGCCGCGGCGTCGAAGCCGAGGCCCGACAGGATGGTGGCGGCGCGCGCGGGGGCGCTGTCGGCGCGGATGTCGCGCAGGCGGTCGTGGATCGCGGCGATGCGCGCGGGGTCGGGTGCGGCGTCCAGCTCGCGCAGCAGGCCCGCGCGCTCCGTGTCGGCGTCCAGCACGATGTCGAGCAGGGACGTCTCGCCCGCCGGCGCCTCCTGCGCCACGTGGCCAAGCTTCGCGCGCGCGGACAGGCGGATCTCGCCGCCGTCTATGGGTTGCTGGCGCAGGATGGCGCGCAGCAGGGTGGACTTGCCGGCGCCGTTGCGGCCGATCAGGCCGATCTTGCGCCCGTCATCCACCTGGAGCGAGGCGCCCTCCAGCAGGGGGCGGCCCATCATGCGGAGCGTGACGTCGCGGATGGAAAGGACGGTCATGGCGCGGCTTCTAACAGGCCGCGCCGCGCATCGTCAGCCCTCGGGCTTGGGCGGTTCCGGCTCGGGCGCCCATTCGTCGGTGATCATCGCCTGCTGCTCGCTCACCTCGCGCAGATCCTCGGGCGAGGGGGGCTTGGGGATGTAGCCTTCGCGGGGCTTGGGGTCGGGGTTCATGGCGTGCGAACGGGCGCCGGGCGGGCAGGGTTGCGCCGCGCGTCCCGGCAAGGCACATGGCCGCGCAGCCTTCCCATACAGGAGCCGAGCATGGCCATCGAACGCACCTTCAGCATCATCAAGCCCGACGCCACCCGCCGCAACCTCACGGGCGCCATCAACGCCGTGTTCGAGAAGAACGGCCTGCGCATCGTCGCCCAGAAGCGCATCCACATGACGCAGGCGATGGCCGAGACCTTCTACGGCGTGCACAGCGCGCGGCCCTTCTTCAAGGACCTGTGCTCCTTCATGACCAGCGGCCCGGTGGTGGTGCAGGTGCTGGAGGGCGAGGACGCCGTGGCGAAGAACCGCGAGCTGATGGGCGCCACCAACCCGGCCAACGCCGCCGAGGGCACCATCCGCAAGCTGTTCGCCGAGAGCATCGAGGCCAACAGCGTCCACGGCTCCGACAGCCAGGAGAACGCCGCGATCGAGATCGCCTACTTCTTCGCCGGCTCCGAGATTACGGGCTGATCCGGCGGCGGCCGGGGTGAGAGCGGATCGCCGCAGGGCAGAATCGCCCGAAGGCATGAATCCGCTCGTCATCGGTGGCTGGAGGGGGAACGACCTGACGCAGTCGGGGCGTTCCCCCTCCAGCCCCGGCCGTCACCCCCAGAACAGGAAGATGCCGACTAGCAGCGCCACCGTGACGCCCACGGACCAGGGGATGCTGGTCACGAAGGCGCCGTAGAGCGCCTTGCGCTCGCCGATGATGTCCTGCGACGTCACCGGGATGAACTCGACGTCGTTGCCCTGCTGCGTGGCCATGGCCGGATTCCTCATTCGCTGCCGGCCTGTGTAGGAAGGCCGGGCACATCGGGCAAGGGGTTCGAGAGCGCCGCCCCCGCGCCCTTGGCGGCGACGATGCAGCGCCCGCCCTCCAGCCAGGCATGGCCCGACGCCACCCAGCCGAGCGCCGCCGGATACAGCAGGTGCTCCTGCTGGAGCACGCGCGCGGCCAGCGCCGCCTCGTCGTCGCCCTCCAGCACCGGCACCGCGGCCTGGGCGATGATCGGGCCCTCATCCACGCCGGACGTGACGAAATGCACGGTGCAGCCGTGCAGCCGCACGCCCGCGGCCAGCGCGCGGGCGTGGGTGTCCAGCCCAGGGAAGGCGGGCAGCAGCGAGGGGTGGATGTTCACCAGCCGCCCCTCCCACTTCGCGGTGAAGGCCGGGGAGAGCACGCGCATGAAGCCGGCCAGCGCGACGTAGCGGATGCCGGCCGCCTCCAGCGCGGAATCCAGCGCCGCCTCGAAGGCCTCGCGGGGGCGCCCGCGGCTTTCCACCACCTGCGCCGGCACGCCAGCCGCCTGCGCCAGCGCCAGCCCGGCGGCGTCTGGGCGGTTGGACACCACCAGCGACACCTCGGCCGGGAAGCCCGGCAGGCGGGCGGCGGCCAGCAGCGCGGCCATGTTGGAGCCGCGGCCGGAGATCAGCACGGCAACGCGGGGCCTCACAGCCCGATGCTCCCCTCCATCGCCACGCCCGCCTCGCCGGCCTCCAGCCGCCCGATGCGCCAGGCCGCCTGGCCGGCGGATTGCAGCGCGATGACGGCCGCCGGCACGTCCTCCTCCCTCACCACCAGCACCATGCCGATGCCGCAGTTGAACACGCGCAGCATCTCCGCCTCCTCCACCCCGCCGGCCTTCGCCAGCCAGGAGAAGACGGGCGGCACGTCCCACGAGCCGCCCTGCACCACGGCGCGCACCCCCGCCGGCAGCACGCGCGGCAGGTTGCCGGGCAGGCCGCCGCCGGTGATGTGGGCGCAGGCCTTGACCAGCCCCGCGCGGTGCAGCGCCAGCACCGGCTTGACGTAGAGCCGCGTGGGCGCCAGCAGCGCCTCGGCCAGCGTCACGCCATCGGCGAAGGGGCAGGGGCCGTGCAGGTCGGCCCCCGCATGGGCCAGGATGCGGCGCACCAGGGAGAAGCCGTTGGAATGCACGCCCGAGGAGGCGATGCCCACCAGCGCGTCGCCCGGCGCCACGCCCCGCGGCAGCAGCGTGCCGCGCTCGGCCGCGCCCACCGCGAAGCCGGCCAGGTCGTAGTCGCCGCCCTGGTACATGCCGGGCATCTCGGCCGTCTCGCCGCCCACCAGGGCGCAGCCGGATTCGGCGCAGCCCCTGGCGATGCCGGCGACGACGCGGGCGGCCTGCTCCACCTCCAGCTTGCCGGTGGCGAAGTAGTCCAGGAAGAACAGCGGCTCGGCGCCCTGCACCACCAGGTCGTTCACGCACATCGCCACCAGGTCCACGCCCACCGTGTCGTGCGCGCCGGCCTCGATGGCCAGGCGCAGCTTGGTGCCGACGCCGTCGGTGGCGCTGACCAGCACGGGGTCCGTGAAGCCCGCCGCCTTGAGGTCGAACAGCGCGCCGAAGCCGCCCAGCCCGCCCATGGTGCCGGGGCGGTCGGTGGCCTTCGCATGGGGCTTGATGCGCTCCACCAGGGCGTCGCCGGCCTCGATGTCCACGCCCGCCTCGGCGTAGGTCAGGCCCGGTGTGCTGGAACTGGTCAGGGAAGCCTCCGATGCGGTATGGCGTTGGGGGAGGGGAGATGATGGGGAACCCGACGATGAACGCATCCACCCGCCGCGGCGCCCTGCTCGCCATCCTTCTCCTGGGGGCGTTGTGCCCGCCCGCGTGGGGGCAGGACAACCCCCTTGTCCAGCGCGGCGTGGCGGCCGAGGCCACGGCGGCGGACGCGGTGCAGGCGCGCGAGCGCGCCTTCGCGGCCGCGCGGCGCACCGCCTGGCAGCGGCTGGCGGCCGCCACCGGCTCCACCCATAACCCGTCGGATTCGCAGCTGGAGGCGATGACGCGCGCCATCATCGTGGAAAGCGAGCGCACCTCGGGCACGCGCTACGTCGGCAGGCTGACGGTGCAGTTCGCCTCCGGCACGGCGGGCGTCTCCGGCGGCTCGGCCATCGCGGGCGCACCCCCGCGTGCGCCATCCGCCCCCGCGCCGATCAGCGAGGGCCCGCCGCCCGCCGGCCCGCTGGTCGCCAGCGTGGAGGCCGATGCCGCCTATTCCTCGCTGCCCGAATGGCTGGAGCTGCGGCGGCGGCTGCTGGCCAGCTCCCAGGTCTCGGCGGTGGACGTGCATGCCATCTCGATGGACGCGGCGCGGCTGCGGCTGTCGCTGCGCGCCCAGCCCCCTGAGGTGCAGGCGGCGCTGATGGAATCCGGCTTCTGGGTGGACGGCGCCGGGCCCTCCTGGCGGATCGGCCTTGCCGGAACCCGCTGACGAGCGAAACGGGCTGCTGCTCACGCTGCCCAACCTCATCACCCTGGCGCGGCTCGCCATGGTGCCGGCGATCATCTGGCTGATGCTGAACGACAGGCTGGACCTCGCCTCGCTGGTGTTCCTGGCCGCCGGCGTGTCGGACGCGCTGGACGGCTGGCTGGCGCGGGTCCGCAACGCGCGCTCGCGCATCGGCGCGATGCTGGACCCGCTGGCGGACAAGGCGCTGCTGATCTCCGTCTTCGTCACGCTCGCCGCCACCGGGCTGCTGCCGGACTGGCTGGCCATCCTGGTGGTGTTCCGCGAGGTGGTGATCCTGGGCGGGCTCGGGATGCTCTGGGCGCTGGGGCAGCGGCCGGCGATCAAGCCGCTGTACATCTCCAAGGTGAACACCTTCGCGCAGATCGCGCTGGCGGCGCTGGCGCTGTTCGTGCCGGGCTTCGGCCTGCCGCTGGGGGGGCTGCTGGTGGCGCTGACCTGGATCGTGGCGGTGACCATGGCGTGGTCACTGCTGGCCTACCTCACGATGGCGGCGCGCGGCCTGCGGGGGGCGGCGTGAGCCTGGAGGCCGCGCCCTCGCCCG
>JALHNW010000124.1 GCA_022843345.1 Rubritepida sp.
CGCCGCCGCCCTGCCCGCGGCGCTGCGCGAGGCGGCCGCGCTGCTGGCCGATGGCCGCCCCGCCACCACCGTGCTGGAAGCGGCCGAGGCGAAGCTGCACGCGGCCGGGATGGAAACGGACTACCTGGCCTTGGTGGACGGCGCGACGCTGGAGCCGCTGGCGGTTACGGCCCCAGGCGCGCGGCTGCTGGCCGCGATGTGCCTGGGCTCGGTGCGCCTGCTGGACAACTGGCCCGTGGGCTGAATCAGCGCGTGGGAACCGGCGGGTCCTGCGCGTAGTCGTAGAAGCCCTTGCCGGTCTTGCGGCCGTGCCAGCCGGCCTCGACATACTTCACCAGCAGCGGGCAGGGGCGGTACTTGCTGTCCGACAGCCCGTCGTAGAGCACCTGCATGATGCTCAGGCAGGTATCCAGGCCGATGAAGTCCGCCAGTTCCAGCGGGCCCATCGGGTGGTTCGCGCCCAGCTTCATCGCCGTGTCTATCGAGCGGATGTCGCCCACGCCCTCGTACAGCGCGTAGACCGCCTCGTTGATCATGGGCACCAGGATGCGGTTGACGATGAAGGCCGGGAAGTCCTCGGCCACCGCGGTCTGCTTGCCCAGGCGCTTGGCCAGGGCGTCCACCGCCTGGAAGGTCGGCTCGTCGGTGGCGATGCCGCGGATGATCTCCACCAGCTTCATCACCGGCACCGGGTTCATGAAGTGCATGCCGATGAACTTCTCGGGCCGGTCCGTGCCGGCGCCGAGGCGGGTGATGCTGATGCTGCTCGTGTTGCTCGCCACCATGGCGGAGGGCTTGAGGTGCGGGCACAGCGCCTTGAACACCGCGTGCTTCACCGCCTCCTTCTCGGTGGCGGCCTCCACCACGAAGTCGGTGTCGTGGAAGGAGGCGTAGTCGGTGGAAGTGGTGATGCGCGCCAGCGCGGCGTCACGCTCCTCGGCCGTGATCAGCTTGCGGCCGATCTGGCGCTCCATGTTGCGCGCGATGGTCGCCACCGCCTTGTCCAGCGCGGCGGGGTTGATGTCCACCATCGCCACCGGCAGCCCGGCCAGGGACGCGACATGGGCGATGCCGTTGCCCATCTGCCCGGCGCCGATGATGCCCAGCGTGCGGATCTCGGGCACCTGGACGACGCCCTCGGGCGTGGGGGCGACGCGGATGGTCATGTCTTCTCTCCGTCAACGGGCAGTGGGGCGCAGCGGGGCGCCAGCTTCGTCAGAACCAGCGAAAGCCCTTCGCCATCAGGGCGGCGAGGCCGAGTGCCGAGGCGATGATGGCGCCGAACAGGATGCGGAAGTCGCGGTCCTGCTTGTCGCGGAGGTCGCGCGCGCCATCCTTCAGCTCCTTCAGCGTCGCGTCGGTGGAGCGGGCGATCTGCTCCAGGACGGCGACGCGCTCGCGGGTGTCATCGGGCGGCATTCCGCCAACATCGCCTCCGCCGCCGCCGCTTTCAAGCGGCAAGCGCGCCTCGACCTCCCGCCGCGCATCTTCCGCCTCGACCAGGCGCAGGTGATCGGGCCGTCGGCTTCCGCTCATTCAAGGCCATCCAGCACGCCTTTGGCGCGGTTCAACGCATCGAGTGCGCGATTGAACGCGTCGTCGGCCCGAGTCTTGTCGCCGCTGTCCATTGCGACCTTCAGGTTCGCCACCGCCAGCGCGGCGTCCATCTGCGCGATGGCGAGCTGACGGACGGCATCAATCCAGGCCGGAGGCGACTGCTGCCGCAGCAGCGCCTTCGCCAGTGCGTCGGGCGACGGCGTCATCGCGCCTACTTCGCCAGCTCCGCCTCCAGCTCCGGCAGCAGCTTGAACAGGTCGCCCACCAGCCCGTAGTCGGCCACCTGGAAGATCGGCGCCTCCTCGTCCTTGTTGATGGCGACGATCACCTTGCTGTCCTTCATCCCCGCCAGGTGCTGGATGGCGCCCGAGATGCCGACCGCGATGTACAGCTCCGGCGCCACGATCTTGCCGGTCTGCCCCACCTGGTGGTCGTTGGGCGCGTAGCCCGCATCCACCGCCGCGCGCGATGCGCCCACGGCCGCGCCCAGCTTGTCGGCGATGCCCTCGATGAGGTGGAAGTTCTCCGCCGAGCCCATGGCGCGCCCGCCGGAGACGACGACGCGCGCGGCCGTCAGCTCGGGCCGCTCGCTCTTCTGCACCTCGGCGCCGACGAAGCTGCTCTTGCCCTCGCCCGCCACGGCCGCGATGGACTCCACCGGCGCGGAACCGCCCGTGGCGGCCACGGGGTCGAAGGAGGCGGCGCGGATCGTCAGCACCTTCTTCGCGTCGCTGCTCCGCACGGTGGCCAGCGCGTTGCCGGCGTAGATGGGGCGCACGAAGGTGTCGGCATCCACCACGCCCGCCACGTCGCTGATCGGCTGCACGTCCAGCAGCGCGGCCACGCGCGGCATCACGTTCTTGCCCGCCGCGGATGCCGGGGCCAGCAGGTGCGAGTAGCCGGGGGCCAGCGCCACCAGCAGCGCCGCCACCGGCTCGGCCAGGCGGTGCGCCAGCGCCGCGTCCTCGGCCAGCAGCACCTTGGCCACGCCGGGCAGGGCGGACGCGGCCGGGGCGGCGGCGGCCGCGCCCTCGCCCACCAGCAGCAGGTGGATCTCGCCCAGGGACTGCGCGGCGGCGACGGCCGAGCGCGTGGGCTGGGAGACGGCCGAACCGTCGTGGTCGGCGAGGATCAGGACGGCCATGCTCAGATCACCTTCGCTTCGTTGCGCAGCTTCGCCACCAGCTCCTGCACGGAACCCACCTTGGCCCCGGCCTGGCGCTTCGCCGGCTCCTCCACCCGCAGCACGGAAAGGCGGGGGGCGGGGTCCACGCCCAGGTCGGCGGGCTTCACCACCTCGATCGGCTTCTTGCGCGCCTTCATGATGTTGGGCAGCGAGGCGTAGCGCGGCTCGTTCAGCCGCAGGTCGGCGGTGACGATGGCGGGCAGGGCGAGGCGCACCGTCTCCAGCCCCCCATCCACCTCGCGCGTCACCAGCGCCTCCTCGCCGCTGACCTCGACCTTGGAGGCGAAGGTGCCCTGCGGCCAGCCCAGCAGCGCCGCCAGCATCTGGCCGGTGGCGTTCATGTCGTCGTCGATGGCCTGCTTGCCGAGGATGACCAGGGCCGGGCCTTCCTTCTCGACGATGGCCTTGAGGATCTTGGCCACCGCGATCGGCTCCAGCACGCCGTCATGCTCGACCAGGATGCCGCGGTCGGCGCCCATGGCCAGCGCGGTGCGGATCTGCTCCTGCGCCGCGGCGGGGCCGGCGGAGACGGCGATGATCTCGGTGGCGACGCCCTTCTCCTTCAGGCGCACCGCCTCCTCGACGGCGATCTCGTCGAAGGGGTTCATGGACATCTTGACGTTGGCGGTCTCGACGCCGGTGTTGTCCGCCTTCACGCGCACCTTGACGTTGTAGTCCACCACCCGCTTCACGGGGACGAGGAGCTTCATGGGCCGTTCCGCCTGCCTTGACTGAGCCTGATATGGGCGCGGAACCTATCTGTGGACCCCCCCGGCGGCAAGGGCCGGGCGGCGCCACGCCTTCCATCCCAGCACCAGCGCCGTCGCCACGCCGCCGGCCAGCAGCCCCAGCACGCCCGAGCCCGCGGCCATCACCACCCAGCCCAGCAGCCCGCCGCCCAGCGCCGCGCCCCAGCCTGCCAGCAGGTGCTCCGGCCCCGCCAGCCCGTATTCCGCCAGCCCGTGCAGCAGGATGCCGCCGCCCACCCAGATCATCGCGGCCGTGCCGATGACGGACAGCGCCTTCATCACCGCCGGCATGGCGTGCACCAGGCCGCGCCCCAGCGGGGCGGATGGCCCGCCGCGCGCCGCCAGCGCCACGCCCGCGTCATCCGCCTTCACCAGCAGGGCGACGGCGCCGTAGACCACGACCGTGATGCCCACGCCCACGACCAGCAGCACGGCCGCCTGCGTCCAGAACCTCGCCTCCGGCACGGTGGACAGCGCGATGGCCATGATCTCCGCGCTCAGGATCAGGTCGGTGCGGATCGCCTGCGCGACCTTCGTGCGCTCCAGCAGCGCGGGGTCCCCGGCGAGGTCCTCCTCCGGGCCGTGGTGGCTCACCAGGCCCAGCGCCTCCAGCAGCTTCTCCGTGCCCTCGAAGGCCAGGTACAGGCCGCCGGCCATCAGCAGCGGCGTGATGGCCCAGGGCGCGAAGGCGGCGAGCGCCAGGGCGGCCGGCAGCAGGATCAGCAGCTTGTTGCGGAAGCTGCCCCGGGCGATGGCCCAGATGATCGGCAGCTCGCGCGCCGGGCTCAGCCCCACGACGTAGCGCGGCGTCACCGCCGCGTCGTCTATGACGATGCCCGCGGCCTTGGCGCCGGCCTTGGCCGCGCCCGCCACCACGTCGTCCAAGCTGGCCGCGGCCAGCTTGGAGATGGCGGCGACGTCGTCGAGGAGGGCGAGCAATCCGGTGGCCATGCGCGTCCTAACCCTGGGGCGGCGACAAGGTTTGCGCGCCATGGGGGCAGAGGTCCAGCACCGCGCAGTCCCGGCATGCGGGGCGGTGGAAGTGGCACGTCCGCTGCCCGTGCCGCATGAACACCTGGTGGTCGTCATACACCATCTGCGCGTCCCATTCCGCCGGCAGCAGCGCCTCCAGCACCCGGTGCGCCGGGCCGACCGCGAGGTTGGCCGGGATGATGCCCAGCCGCTGCGCCACGCGGTGGTGGTGGCTGTCCACCGGCAACGCCCGCCCGCGCAGGGCGGAGAAGGACAGCACCGCCGCCGCCGTCTTCGGCCCCACGCCGGGCAAGGCTTGCAGCCAGGCGCGGGCGTCCGCGGTATCCATCGCCGCCAGGTGGTCCAGATCCAGCGCGCCCCGCGCCTCGGTGATGGCGCGCAGGGTGCGTTGCAGGGCGGGCGCCTTGGCCTCGGGCCAGGTGCAGGGGGACAGGGCGTCCTGCACATGGGCCGTGTCGGCGTCGCGCACCGCCTCCCAGCCGGGGAAGCGCTCGCGCAGGTTCATGAAGGCGCGGCGGCTGTCGGCGTTGCGGGTGCGGTGGGACAGCAGGGAGGACACCAGCTCGTCCAGCGGCGACAGCGCGTGGTGGTAGGTGATCGGGCAGCCGAAGACGCCGCACAGGCGGCGATGCACCTCCAGCAGCTTCGCCTGCGGCTCCATGACCGCAGGCAACGCGCGGGCCGCTCACCCGGCTGCGATGGCGAAGTCCCGCGTCAGCCGGCCTGTCAGCGCCGCCTGCGCTGCCAGGAAGGCGGCGGCGGCGGCGGGCTCGCTGCCCACCGGCACCATGCCGATGCCCGCCAGCCGTTCCATCGCCGCCGGGCGCAGCAGCGCGTCGCGCAGCGCCCGGTGCAGGCGCGCCACGACGTCGGCGGGCGTGCCGGCGGGGGCGAGGACGACGCCCCACTCGCTCCAGTCGTAGCCTTCCAGCCCCGCCTCGTGCAGCGTCGGCAGGTTGGGGAAGGCCGCCAGGCGCTCGCGCGTCGAGACGGCCAGGCCGCGCAGCCGCCCCTCCTGCACCATCGCCGCCGTGCTGCCGGCGGTGCCGATGTGGAAGTCCACCGTGCCGGCCAGCAGCGCCTGCACCGCCGGCCCGCCGCCGCGGAAGGGAACGTGCTCCACCTCGAAGCCCGCGAGCTGGCGCAGCAGCACGCCCGCGTAGTGGGTGGAGGCGCCGTTGCCGCCCGAGGCGTAGGTGAGCGGCCGCCCCGCCGCCGCCCGCGCCCGGCCGAGTGCGAGGAACTGCGCCGCATCCATCGCCGGCACGCCCGGATGGGTCGCCAGCAGCAGCGGCACGGTGGTGAGTTGCGTCACCGGCGCGAAGGCGGTGGCGTAGTCGAAGGGCAGGCCGCGCAGCAGGAAGGGCGCGGCGGCGTGCTGCGAGGCGTCGAACAGCAGCACGTGCCCGTCGGCGGGGCTGGCGGCGACGAGGCCGGCCGCGATGCTGCCGATGGCGCCCGCGCGGTTCTCCACCACCAGGGGCTGGCCCAGCGCCTCGCCCAGCGCGGGCGCCAGCAGGCGGGTGACGGTGTCGATGGC
>JALHNW010000125.1 GCA_022843345.1 Rubritepida sp.
CCAGAGCCGGGTGGCCACGCCCGCCGAGGCGGTGCGCGATGGCGCGGATTGGATCGTGGTCGGCCGGCCGGTGACGGGTGCCGCGGACCCGGCGGCGGCGGCGCGCGCCATCGCGGAGAGCCTGCCGCGGTGAGCCTGGTGAAGATCTGCGGCCTGCGCGACGCCGATGCGATGGCGGCGGCGCGCGGGGCGGATTTCCTGGGCTTCGTGGTCTTCCCGCCCTCGCCGCGCGCGGTGACGCCGGAACAGGCGGTGGCCCTGGCGGCGGTGGCGCCCGAGGGGCCGAAGCGCGTGGGGCTGTTCGTGGACCCTGACGACGCGCTCCTCGAAGCCGCACTCCCGGCGCTGCACGTTATCCAGCTCCACGGCGCCGAGACGCCTGAGCGGGTGGCGGAGGTGCGCGCGCGCTTCGGCCTGCCGGTCATGAAGGCCATCGGCATCGGCGACGAGGCGGACCTGGCGCAGGTGGCCCGCTTCGCGCCGGTGGCGGACTGGCTGCTGCTGGACGCGAAGCCGTCCGCGCTGCCCGGCGGCAACGGGCACCGCTTCGACTGGGCGCTGCCGCGGCGGGTGGAGATCCCGCGCCCCTGGCTGCTGGCCGGCGGGCTGGATGAGGGCAACGTGGCGCGGGCGCTGGCGGAAAGCGGCGCGCCGGGGGTGGACGTCTCCTCGGGCGTGGAGGGCGCGCGCGGGGTGAAGGACCCTGCGCTGGTGACGGCGTTCGTGAAGGCGGCTAAACGGGCGCCCTGAACGCCGCCACACGGAAGCGCCCCACGTGACCCTGCCCAACACGCTCAAGTCCGGCCCCGATGCCTCCGGCAAGTTCGGCGGCTTCGGCGGCCGATACGTCGCCGAGACGCTGATGCCGCTGATCCTGGAGGTGGAGGCCGCCTACGCCGCCGCCAAGGCGGACCCCGCCTTCGACGCCGAGTGGCGGCGGCTGCTGAAGCACTATGTGGGCCGGCCCTCGCCGCTGTGGTTCGCCGAGCGCATCACCGCCAAGTGCGGCGGCGCCAAGGTGTACTTCAAGCGCGACGAGCTGAACCACACCGGCGCGCACAAGATCAACGCCGTGCTGGGCCAGATCCTGCTGGCCAAGCGCATGGGCAAGCGGCGCATCATCGCCGAGACGGGGGCCGGCCAGCACGGCGTGGCGACCGCGACGGCCTGCGCGCTGTTCGACCTGCCCTGCACGGTCTTCATGGGCGCCACCGACGTGGCGCGCCAGCAGCCCAACGTGTTCCGCATGAAGCTGCTGGGCGCCGAGGTGGTGGCCGTGGAATCGGGCGCGGCCACGCTGAAGGACGCGATGAACGAGGCGCTGCGCCACTGGGTCGCCAATGTCGAGGACACGTATTACTGCATCGGCACCGTGGCCGGCCCGCACCCCTACCCGGCCATGGTGCGCGACTTCCAGAGCATCATCGGCGAGGAGCTGCGCTGGCAGATGATGGAGGCCGAGGGCCGCCTGCCGGACCTGCTGGTGGCGGCGATCGGCGGCGGCTCCAACGCCATGGGGCTGTTCTTCCCCTTCCTGGACGATCCTGACGTGCAGATGCACGGCGTGGAGGCCGGCGGGTACGGCGTCGAGACGCCCAACGGCCACGCGGCGTCGCTCTCCGGCGGGCGGCCGGGGGTGCTGCACGGCAACCGCACCTACCTGCTGCAGGACGAGCACGGGCAGATCCTGGAAGGCCATTCCATCAGCGCCGGGCTGGACTACCCCGGCGTGGGGCCGGAGCACTCCTTCCTGCACGAGATCGGCCGGGTGAAATACGTGAACGCGACGGACCAGGAGGCGCTGGACGCCTTCCAGCTCTGCTCGCGCCTCGAGGGCATCATCCCGGCGCTGGAGCCGGCGCACGCCCTGGCCCACGTGCTGCGGATCGCACCCACGCTGAGCCCGGAGACGATCATCGTGATGAACATGTGCGGGCGGGGCGACAAGGACATCTTCGCGGTCGCCAAGCACCTGGGAGTGGAGTTGTGATGCCGTCCGATCGTGGAGCGCCGGAGGCGCGGAGCGTGAATCGGCCGGCCGGCAAGGGCCGCATCAAGGCGCGCTTCGCGGCGCTGAAGGCCGAGGGGCGCGGCGCGCTGATCCCCTTCCTGGAGGCCTACGACCCCGACCCCAAGACCTCCATGGACATCCTGCGCGGCATGCCCGGCGCGGGGGCGGACCTGATCGAGATCGGCGTGCCGTTCAGCGACCCGATGGCGGATGGGCCGACCATCCAGCTCGCCGGGCAGCGCGGGCTGAAGGCGGGCGCCACCGTGGCCGGGGCGCTGGCCATGGTGCGCGACTTCCGCGGGGAGGACGACGCGACGCCGGTGATCCTCATGGGCTACCTGAACCCCATCCTGTCCTACGGGGCGGAGCGCTTCTGCACCGACGCGGCGGCGAGCGGGGTGGACGGCCTCATCGTGGTGGACATGCCGCCGGAGGAAGCCGAGGTGCTGGCGCCGCATTGCGCCCGCGAGGGGCTGGACATCATCCGCCTGATCGCCCCCACCTCGGACGCGGCGCGGCTGCCGGTGGTGCTGGAGGCGTCCTCAGGCTTCGTCTACTACGTCGCCATCGCCGGCATCACCGGCACGCGCAGCGCGGACCCCGCGGCGCTGGCCGCCGCCATCCCACCCATCCGCGCGAAGACGGCGCTGCCCATCGCCATCGGCTTCGGCATCCGCACGCCGGCGCAGGCGGCCCACGCCGCGGGCGTGGCCGACGGCGTGGTGGTGGCCAGCGCGCTGATCGACACCCTGGCCGCCTCGCTGGACGAGCAGGGCCGCGCGCGGCCCGACAGCGTGCGCCGCGTGCTGGACCAGGTGCGCGGCTTGGCCGACGCCGTGCGGGGCGCGCGGGCATGAGCCTCTCGCCCGAGCAGCTGGCCGAGATCGCCGCCACGCGCGCCACGCCGACGCCGACGCTGCGCCCGGTTTCCGCCGGCGCCGAGGCGGCGCTGTTCACGCCCCGCACGGTGCTGGACACGGGCTTCGTGCGGCTGGTGGACTACATGGGCGACGACGGCGCGGTGGTGCAGGGCGCGCGCGTCTCCTACGGCCGCGGCACCAAGGCGGTGAGCGACGACCGCAACCTGCTGCGCTACCTGATGCGCCACAAGCACACCACGCCCTTCGAGCTGTGCGTGGCGAAGTTCCACGTGCGCGCGCCGATCTTCGTGACGCGGCAGTGGTTCCGCCACCGCACGGCGAGCATCAACGAATACTCGGCCCGGTACTCGGTGCTGGAGCGCGAGTTCTACTTCCCGCGCCCCGAGGACATGGCGGCGCAGTCGGCCAGCAACCGCCAGGGCCGGGCGGAATCCCTGCCGCCGGAGCAGGCGCAGGCCGCGCTGGCGCTGCTGCGCGAGGATGCCAGCCGCGCCTACGACCACTACCTGCACCTGCTGAACGAGGACGAGGACGGCCAGCCGCTGGACCCCGCGCGCACCGGCCTTGCGCGCGAGCTGGCGCGGATGAACCTGCCGGTGAACGTGCTGACGCAGTTCTACTGGCAGGCGAACCTGTGGAACCTGCTGCACTTCCTGAAGCTGCGCGCGGATGGGCACGCGCAGATGGAGATCCGCGTCTATGCCGAGGCGATGCTGGACATCCTGCGCGCCTGGGTGCCCACGGTGTTCGAGGCCTTCGCCGACTACATGCGCGACGCGGTGACGCTCAGCGGCCCCGCCATGAAGGTGCTGCGGGCCATGCTGGCGGGCGAACCGGTGACGCAGGAAACCAGCGGCCTGAGCAAGCGCGAGTGGCGCGAGCTGATGGAATCCCTGGGAAGGTGACGCCCGCGGCGCTGCTGGACGTGCTGGCGCGCTCGGACGCGCTGAAGCATGTGGAGCGCGCCGCCCTCACCGGCGCGCGGCGCGAGACCAGCGGGGAGCATTGCTGGCAGGTCGCGCTCATCGCCGTGCTGCTGCACCCGGATGCGCCGGAGCCGAAGCCTGACCTGGGGCGCGTGCTGGCGATGATCGCCGCCCATGACCTGGTGGAGATCGAGGCGGGCGACACCTTCGCCTTCGACGATGCCGGGCTGGCCACGCAGCTGGCGCGCGAGGCCGAGGCGGCACGCGGCCTGCCCGATGCGCTGAGGGCGCTCTGGGCCGAGTTCGAGGCGGGGGACAGCGCGGAGGCGCGCTTCGCCATGGGCTGCGACCGCTTGCAGGGCTTCGCGCAGCAGGTGCTGTGCGGGGCGCCGGCCTGGCGGGCGATCGGCCTCTCGCGCGAGCGATCGCTGGTGCGGATGGGGCCGGCCATCGCGTTGGGCGCGCCCTTCGCGGCACCCATCCTGCACCTCTACGACGTGGCGATGGAGCGGGGGCTGCTGGCGTGACGGACCCGATCATCCTCACGGCGATCTTCGACGACGCGACGCAGGCGCGGCTGGAGGCGCTGCGGCAGGCGCATTTCCCGCCCGAACGCAACATGATCCCCGCCCACTGCACCCTGTTCCACGCCCTGCCGGGGGCGGAGGCGGCGGCGGTCGCGGCACGGGTGGCGGGGGCCGTGATCGCGGATGACGCGGCGGTGATCGGCCCGGCGCGCTTCACCGGGCGAGGCGTGGCGCTGGCGGTGGAGGCGCCCGGCCTGTCGGCGCTGCGCGCGGCGCTGGCGCGGGAATGGGCGCCCTGGCTGACCGCGCAGGACCGGCAGGGCTGGCGACCGCACGTGACGGTGCAGAACAAGGTGGCGCCGGAGGTGGCCCGCGCCCTGCACGCCGCGCTGCTGGCGGAATGGGCGCCGCAGCCCGCGCGCGTGGCGGGGCTGCGGCTGTGGTGGTACCGCGGCGGGCCCTGGGAGGCGCTCAGCGCTTGATCTGCAGCGTGGCGCTGTCGAAGTTGACGGCGCGCATCTGGCCGCCCTGCTCGACGACCGCGACCTCGCGCCCGAAATCCACGGCGACGACGCGCGCCCCGGCGGCATTGGCGAGCTGCATGTTGTTCAGCAGCACCACGGCCAGGACTTCGTGGACGCTGTTGCCGGCGGTGGCGCGGCGCTGCACCTCGGCGCGGGTCTCGGCCGACAGCTCGGCCAGGATCGCCGCCTGGAAGGCGGGGGAGGGGGCGGCGAAGGCCGGGGCGGCGGCCAGCGCCGCGAGGGCGGCGAGGGTCATGGTCTTGCGCATGGCGAAGTCTCCTTCTCGTGGGCGCCCCGGTCGGGGGCGCCGGCCGGAAGAAAGAGCGCCCGCGCATCGGATTCCAGGGCATCCGCGTGACGGCGCACGGCGGGCACAGGCCGTGGACGCGCCGCTCACTCCATGCTGATACGCGGCCCCGTGGCCTGTGCGGGCGCGGACACCTTCTCCCACAGCCGCGCGGCGATGGCGCGGTAGGCGCCGGCCTCGTGGCTCTCGGGCGCGGCCAGCACGATGGGGGTGCCGGCATCGGCCATCTGGCGGATGGCGAGCTTCAACGGCAGCTCGCCCAGGAACTCGGCGCCCAGGCGCCCGGCCTCGGCGCGCGCGCCGCCATGGCCGAAGATGTCCGTCCGCTCGCCGCATTTGGGGCAGCAGAAGAAGGACATGTTCTCGATCAGGCCCAGCACGGGGACGTTCACCTTCTCGAACATCCGCACGCCGCGGCGGGCGTCTATGAGCGCCACGTCCTGCGGGGTGGAGACGATCACCGCGCCGGCCAGCGGCACGCGCTGGGACATGGTGAGCTGCGCGTCGCCCGTGCCGGGCGGCATGTCCACCAGCATGATGTCCAGCTCGCCCCACTCCACCTGGCCCATCATCTGCTCCAGCGCGCCCATCACCATGGGGCCGCGCCAGACCATCGGCGTCTCCTGCTCCACCAGGAAGCCGATGGACATGGCCTTCAGGCCCCAGCGGCTGATGGGGATGATGCGCTGGCCCTGGGTGCGCGGCTTCTCCTGCGTGCCCAGCATCTGCGGCAGGGAGGGGCCGTAGATGTCGGCGTCCAGCAGGCCCACGCGCAGCCCCTGGGCGGCCAGCGCCACGGCG
>JALHNW010000126.1 GCA_022843345.1 Rubritepida sp.
GCCGCCGCCATCGCCGCCTGGCTGGACGCCTGCCCGGATCGGCGAACAGCGGCGACATCTACGCCAGCAGCGAGCCGGAGCGCCTGCGCGTTGCGCCGGGATGAGACGCGCCCTCCTCGCCCTGCCCTTCCTCGCCGCCTGCGCGCCGCAGCGCCTGGCCAACTGGCTCGCCCCCGCCGCGGAGGATGAGCGCCGCGACATCCCCTACGGCCCCGACCCGGCGCAGCGGATGGACCTCTACGGACGGGCCGATGCGCCGATGCTGGTCTTCGTGCATGGTGGCGGCTGGACGGCGGGCGCGCCGCGCGACTACGCCTTCGTCGCCCGGCCCCTGGCCCGGCTGGGCTGGCGCGTCGCGGTGCCGGGGTACCGCCTCTACCCCGCCGTCACCCACCCCACCTTCATCGGCGACGTGGCGCTGGCCTGCGCCGCCCTGGACGGCCCGCTGGTGCTGATGGGCCATTCCGCCGGCGCCTTCATCGCCGCCGCCCTGGCCTATGACCCCAGCTGGGGCGTGCGGCGGCGGACGCGCGGCTTCATCGGCCTGGCCGGTCCCTACGACTTCGGGGCGCGCGAGGCGAACCCGCCCGCCATCTTCCCCGGCATGACGCGCGTGGAGGCCATCCCGCACGCCATCCCGCTCGCGGGTGCGGCGCCCATGCTGCTGGTGCACGGGCTGGACGACACGGTGGTGCGGCCGCGCCATTCGCGCATCCTCGCGGCGCGCGGGCGGAACGCCGGGCTGGACGTCCGCCACGTGGAGCATGCCGGCATGGGCCATGTCGGCGTCATCGCCGCCTTCGCCAACCCGCTGCGCCGCGCGGATGCCGACGTGCTGGGCGAGGTGGCGGAGTTCCTGCGCGGCTACGTGCCCGCCTGATCCAGCGCATCGAGCGCGTGCAGCGAATAGGTGAAGGCCGCGCCCGCGTTCAGCGCGATGGCCACGCCCAGCGCCTCGGCCACCTCCTCCTTCGTCGCGCCGGCTGCGCGGGCCTTGCGGGCGTGCGCGTCCAGGCAGCCCCCGCAGCGCGTCGTCACCGCCACGGCCAGCGCGATGAGTTCGCGTGTCTTCGCGTCCAGGTGCCGGGTGGTGCTGGCGCCGCGCGACAGGGCCTGGAAGCCCTTCACCGCCTCCGGGTGCAGGGCGGAGAATTCCTTGCCGCGCTCACGCAGCGCGGCGTTGTAGCCGTCCCAGTCCTCGATGCCCGACATGACGCGCCCCCTTGATGCGGAAAAGGCCCCGATGGTTTCCCACCGGGGCCTTCCGCGCAAGGTTCAGTGCGTCGTCTCGCTTTCCTTCTCCGCCTCGCCATCGCCCTCGGGCTTCGGCAGGGCGGCGACCGGGGCCTCCGTGATCTCGAAGGTCAGCGCGCCGTCGGCCAGGCCGACCTTCACCGCGCCGCCCTTCACCAGCTTGCCGAACAGCAGCTCCTCGGCCAGCGGCTTCTTCACGTATTCCTGGATGACGCGCGCCAGAGGGCGGGCGCCGTACAGCGGGTCGAAGCCCTTCTCGGCCAGCCATTCCTTCGCGCCGCTCGACAGCTCGATGGTGACGTTGCGGTCCGCGAGCTGGGCCTCCAGCTGCATCACGAACTTCTCCACCACCTGCGCCACGATCTCCTGGCTCAGCCCCGCGAAGGGGATGACGGCGTCCAGGCGGTTGCGGAACTCCGGCGTGAACAGCTTCTTCACCGCCTCCTGGTCCTCGTCCGTGCGCACCTCGCGGCCGAAGCCGATGGCGGGCTTGGCGAGGTCGGACGCGCCGGCGTTCGTGGTCATGATCAGCACCACGTTGCGGAAATCCACCGTCTTGCCGTTGTGGTCGGTGAGCTTCCCGTGGTCCATCACCTGCAGCAGGATGTTGTAGAGGTCCTGGTGCGCCTTCTCGATCTCGTCGAGCAGCAGCACGCAATGCGGGTGCTGGTCCACACCATCGGTCAGCAGCCCGCCCTGGTCGAAGCCGACATAGCCCGGCGGGGCGCCGATGAGGCGCGAGATGGAGTGCCGCTCCATGTACTCGGACATGTCGAAGCGCAGCATCTCGATGCCCAGCGTCTTGCTCAGCTGCTTGGCCACCTCCGTCTTGCCGACGCCGGTGGGGCCGCTGAACAGGTAGTTGCCGATCGGCTTCTCCGGGTCGCGCAGCCCGGCGCGGGACAGCTTGATCGCGGCCGACAGCGCCTCGATCGCCTTGTCCTGGCCGAACACCATCGCCTTCAGGTCGCGCTCCAGGTTGCGAAGCGTCTCCTTGTCGTCCGCGCTCACGCTCTTGGGCGGGATGCGGGCGATCTTGGCGACCGTCTCCTCCACGTCCTTCAGCGTCACGGTCTTCTTGCGCTTGCCCTCGGGCAGCAGCATGCGCGAGGCGCCGACCTCGTCGATCACGTCGATCGCCTTGTCCGGTAGCTTGCGGTCGTGGATGTAGCGGGCCGACAGCTCCACCGCGCCGCGGATCGCCTCGGGGGTGTACTTCACCTTGTGGTGCTTCTCGTAGTTGGTCTTCAGCCCGGTGAGGATCTTCACCGTGTCCTCGACCGTCGGCTCGTTCACGTCGATCTTCTGGAAGCGCCGCACCAGGGCGCGGTCCTTCTCGAAGTGGTTGCGGTATTCCTTGTAGGTGGTCGAGCCGATGCAGCGCAGCGTGCCCTGCGCCAGCGCCGGCTTCAGCAGGTTCGACGCGTCCATCGCCCCGCCGCTGGTCGCGCCCGCGCCGATCACGGTATGGATCTCGTCGATGAACAGCACGCCGCCCGGATGCGCCTCCAGCTCGGAGACGACGGCCTTCAGCCGCTCCTCGAAATCGCCGCGGTAGCGCGTGCCGGCCAGCAGGCTGCCCATGTCGAGCGAGAAGATGGTGGACTTGGCCAGCACCTCGGGCACGTCGCCCTCGACGATGCGCTTGGCCAGGCCCTCGGCGATCGCCGTCTTGCCCACGCCCGGATCACCCACGTAGAGCGGGTTGTTCTTCGTGCGACGGCACAGGATCTGGATCGTGCGCTCGATCTCGACGTCGCGGCCGATCAACGGGTCGATCTTGCCGGCCGAGGCCTTCTTGTTCAGGTTCACGCAGTAGGTGGACAGCGCGTCCTGGTTGCGGCCGCCGCGCGGCTTCTCCTCGCGCTCGGGCGCGGCACCCGGCTCCTCGCCCGGCGTCTGCGAACCCTGCACCGGCCGCGGGGCCGAGCGGCCGGGCGCCTTGGCGATGCCGTGCGAGATGAAGTTCACCGCGTCCAGCCGCGTCATGTCCTGCAGCTGCAGGAAGTACACGGCATGCGACTCGCGCTCGCTGAACAGGGCGACGAGGACGTTGGCGCCCGTCACCTCGTCACGGCCCGAGGACTGCACGTGGATGGCCGCGCGCTGGACCACGCGCTGGAAGCCCGCGGTCGGCTTCGGGTCGCCGCCGCGGTCGCTGACCAGGCCGGCGAGGTCCTTGTCGAGGAACTCGGTGAGGTCGCGCTTCAGCTTCTCGACATCCACGCCGCAGGCACGCAGCACGGTCGCGGAATCCGCGTCGTCGCCCAGCGCGAGCAGGAGGTGTTCGAGGGTGGCGTATTCGTGGCGCCGGTCATTGGCGAGGCCAAGGGCCCGGTGGAGCGTCTGCTCGAGGTTGCGGGACAGCATCGGTACGCTCCCCTTATCGATGGGCCGTCCCGCAGGATGCGGAACGGAGAGTTAACATCGGATGTGGGGCATCCACCCCGGGCCTCACACCCTCCGACACATGCAGTGAACGCAACTCTGGGGAGAAGGTCACTCCTTCTCGATGGTGCATTGCAAAGGATGCTGGTTCTGGCGCGCCAGGTCCATCACCTGGGTCACCTTCGTCTCCGCCACCTCGTAGGTGTAGACGCCGCAGACGCCGACGCCGCGCCGGTGCACGTGCATCATGATGCGCGTCGCCTCGTCCCGCCCCTTCTGGAAGAAACGTTCCAGGACATGGACGACGAACTCCATCGGCGTGTAGTCGTCGTTCAGCATCAGCACCTTGTACATGGCGGGCTTCTTGGTCTTCGGCCGCGGCTTCACCACCACGCCCGTTGCCGGCCCGCCCTCGCCTTCGCGCTTGTCGCCTTCCGCCATGATGTCCCGCTCGTCCGGAGAATTGGGGCACTCGTCCCCGCGCCGCACGATATCGGTGCGCGGCGCCGCGGGAAAAGGGCTTCGCGTCATTGCACAGGATGGATGAACAAAAGGAAAGCCCGGCGCGCTTCCGCGGCCGGGCTCCCTGGGTTCCTGCGAGGGCAGGAATTGACTCAGGCGGCGATGGGCTTCGCGACCTTCTCCATCGCCAGCGTCATGCGGGCGCCGATCGGGGCGAAGGAGGACTCGGCCAGCTTGAAGGCGGCTTCCTGCAGCTTCACGCCGTCGTTCATCGCGCGCTCGAAGGTGGTCTTGGTGAAGGAGGCCTGGAACTCGGCCGCTTCCTTCAGCGACTTCATGCCGGACAGCGTCTTCACGCCCTCGAGCGTGTGGTCGGACAGCGCCTGGAACAGCGCCATGGTCTGGCGCGACAGGTCCTGCATGCCGGTCATGTAGAGCTGGCTGGCCTTGGTGACGGCCTCCAGGTTGCCGCGGCCGAACTCGGTCGCCTCGCCGGCGGCCTTCATCAGGTCGGCGGCGGTCTTGTTGGCCTGCTCCATGCCCTTCTCGACCGCAACGCGCGCCTGGACGGTGCCGTCCTCGATCGCCTTCTGGCCGGCCTGCGCCGCGTTCGCCATCACCTGCTTCACGTCTGCCTGGTTCTTCATGGTGCACTCTCCGTGGCTGGAACCGTCTCGTTTCCCGCCAGGGGCTGCGGACGGCTGGTTTTGCTGCGATGCAGCATGCAGGGTATGTACGTCCCCACCGCCGCCGACACAAGCATTTTTTTGTGCAGCGCACCATTTCCCGTTAACCATTGAAAACACACAATTCCTGCCGAGACACTGGACATGGAGGCGACCTTCCTGTCCAATGGGCCGCAGGCGGCGCGGCAACCTTGGGGAAGGTCCGCGCGGCCCGTTGCAATCGGGGGATTTCCTGCATGGCCTTGGCTGGTTTCGCGCGTCGCCTCATGGGTGGCGCCTTCATCCTCGCGGCATGCGCCGCCCCCGCCATGGCCCAGCTGACCGAGAGCCCACGCTACGCCTCCATCGTCACCGAGGCGCGGACGGGCAACGTCCTGTTCGCGTCCAATGCCGACGAGATGCGCCACCCCGCCTCGCTCACCAAGATGATGACCCTCTACATGCTGTTCGAGGCGATGCGCGCCGGCCGGGTCGAGCTGTCCACCCCCATCCGCGTCTCGGCCGAGGCCGCCTCCCGCCCTCCCTCCAAGCTGGGCGTGCCGGCCGGCGGGACGATCAGCGCCGAGACGGCGATCCTCGCCCTCGTCACCCGCTCCGCCAACGACATCGCCTCCGCCGTGGGCGAGCACCTGGCGGGCGACGAGGACGCCTTCGCCCGGATGATGACGATGCGCGCCCGCTCGCTGGGCATGACGCGCACCACCTTCCGCAACGCCTCCGGCCTGCCGGACCCCGAGCAGGTGACCACGGCGCGCGACATGGCGCTGCTGGGCCGCCGCCTGTTCCTCGACTTCCCCGACCGCTACTCCTATTTCGCCGTGACGCATTTCGCCCATGGCCGGCGGATGATTCGCAACCACAACGGCATGCTGCACGACTACCCGGGCGCCGACGGCATCAAGACCGGCTTCATCAACGCATCGGGCTTCAACATTGTCACCTCGGCCCAGCGCGACGGCGTGCGGCTGGTGGGCACGGTGTTCGGCGGCAATTCCTGGCACCAGCGCAACAGCCACATGGCCGACCTGCTGGATGACGGGTTCGAGCGCATGGGCGTGCGCCGTGCCCCGGTGGCGATGGCCCAGGCGACGCCGCGCGTCGCCACCCCGGTCATGGCCGCGCGCACCGCGCCCGTGCCCTACGCCGCGAATCGGCGGCCGGCGCCGCAGCTCGTCCGTTCCCCG
>JALHNW010000127.1 GCA_022843345.1 Rubritepida sp.
CGCGCGGGCCAGGGCGTCCAGCCGGCTGGCCAGGGCCTGGCGCACCGGGGAGGGCACGCCGGCGCGGCGCAGGGTCTGCCCCGCCACGGCGCCGACGGTGGCGAGGATGTTCTTCACCCGGTGCTCCGTCTCGGCCAGCAGCAGGGCGCGGCCTTCCTCGGCCGCGTGCTCGGCGGTGGCGTCGCGGAACAGGGTGACGAAGCCCTGGGGCCGGCCCGCCTCGTCGCGCTGCACGGTGGTGGTGCCGCTGGCCCAGAAGCGGCTGCCGTCGCGCCGGCGGTGCCAGCACTCGTTGATGGCGCGGCCCTCCTCCAGCGCCTGGCACAGCTCGGCCTCGAAGGCGCCCTTCGCGCGTTCCTTTCCCGCGAACAGCTCCTCGCCGGAGCGGCCGAGCAGCTCCTCTTCCGCGTAGCTGAGGATGGCCCGGGCGCCGGCGTTGCAGGCGGTGATCCGCCCCTCCAGGTCGAGCGAGAGGATGGCGTGGTCGGTGGCGGCGTCGAGCAGGCGGCGCAGGCGGGTGGCCTCGTCGTCCTGGTGGGCGGGGTGGGCGATGTCGTCGGTTGTCATGGTGGGGAGTTTTGCAATCGTCCTCTGGCGTGCAGGCGGAGGCATGCGCCGCCATCCCGACCGGCGCTGTCCGGTATCGGACAGACCCGCGCGCGGCGCGCATGACATCTGGGGCAAGGCCCGCATCCCGCGCGCCTGAAAACCTCGTGCCGTCAGGACCAGATGAGGGACACCACCCGCATCGCCCTTCCGGCGCGGATGGCTGAGAGATCCGTGCGCTCCCGCCAGGCTTGTCCTGGGAGCGTCCATGGCCTCTTCGCCCACCCCCTCCACCCGCAACCGCCTGCTCTCCATGCTGCCGAAGGAGGAGCTGGCCCGCCTGCTGCCGCGCTTCGAGCGCGTGGAGCCCCGGCTGCGCCAGGTGGTGCTGACGCCCGAGGAGCCGGTGCCGGCGGTGCTGTTCCCCGAGGGCGGCTGGGTGTCCATGCTGGTCGTCATGGGCGACGGGCGGATGGCCGAGGTGGGGCTCGTCGGCTCGGAGGGCATGGTGGGGCTGCCGCTGCTGCTGCAGGACGGGGCGGTGAGCGGCGTGGAGGCGATGGTGCAGGCCACGGGCACCATGCTGCGGATGCCGGCGCCGGAGTTCCGCGCGGCGCTGGACGAGTTCCCCTCGCTGCGGCCGCTGCTGCTGCGCTACGCGCTCGCCTTCCAGCAGCAGGTGTCGCAGACGGCCGCCTGCAACGGGCACCATTCGCTGGAGCAGCGGCTGGCCCGCTGGCTGCTGATGGCGCATGACCGCTCGCGCGGGGACAGCTTCCAGATGACGCAGGAGTTCCTGGCGCTGATGCTGTGCGTGCACCGCCCGGGCGTGACGGTGGCGGCGCGGCTGTTCCAGCGGGCCGGGCTGATCACCTACGGCCAGGGCAAGATCACCGTGCTGGACCGCGAGGGGCTGGAGGCGACGGCCTGCGAGTGCCACGCGGCGGTGAAGCGGCACTTCTCGCGGCTGCTGGGGGAGGAGCGGGGGTAGCCTCCGCCGCGGGCGTTGAGGCACGGGCGGGGGCGCAAGGGCGCGCCCCCTGCACCCCCCGCCAAAGCTGCGCGCCGCCGGACGTCAAGGGCTGACGGAGTCAGCCCTTGACGTCCATGGCGGCCCGCAGCCCATCGCTGACCAAATTGAAGCAGATGGAGGTGACGAAGATGCACGCCCCCGGCAGCACCGCCACCCAGGGCTGCACGTAGATCGCGGTCCGCAGCGTGTTCAGCATCAGCCCCCATTCCGGCTCCGGCGGGCGGGTGCCGAGGCCGAGGAAGGACAGGCCCGAGGCCAGGATCATGCACACGCTGATGAGGCTGGTGGCGTACACGAAGATCGGCCCCAGCACGTTGCCCAGCACGTGGACGCGCACGATGGTGAAGGCCGACGCGCCCGAGGCCCGCGCGGCGTCCACGAAGTCGAGGTTGCGCACGCCCGTCGTCACGCTTTCCGCCACGCGGATGATCTGCGGCACGAAGACGAGCGTCAGCGCCAGGATGGCGTTGGTGATGCCCGCCCCCAGCGCGCCCGAGATTGCCACCGCCAGCAGCACGGAGGGGAAGGCGTAGAACACGTCCGTCACCCGCATGATGAGCATGTTCACCTTGCCGCCGGCGAAGCCCGCCAGCACGCCCAGCACGGTGCCGATGACGAAGGCCAGCGCCACGGGGACGATGCCCATGTACCAGGACAGCCGGCCGCCGTAGATGAGGCGGGTGAGCATGTCGCGCCCCAGCTCGTCCGTGCCGAGCGGGTGGTTCTCGGTGCCGATGGGGCGCAGGCGGCGGATCATGCTGCCCTGGAACGGGTCGGCCGGCGCCACCAGCGGCGCGAAGACGATGGCCAGCAGCATGAGCAGCAGCACGAGGGCGCAGGCGATGGTCACGGGGTCGCGCTTCAGGCGCTTCCACACGCCGCCCCAGTAGCCCTCCGAGCGGGCATGGGCCTGGGCGGCCTGGATGGCGAGTTCGGCGGCGGCGGCGGTGCTGGTGCTCATGCGCGCTTGATCCGCGGGTCGAGGGTGGTCTGGATCAGGTCCACGAACAGGTTCAGCGCCACGAAGAACATCGCCAGCACCAGGATGGTGCCCTGGAGCACCGGCATGTCGCGCTGGAAGATGGCGCTGTTCAGCAGCAGCCCGGTGCCGGGCCAGGAGAACACCGTCTCCACCAGGATGGACCCGCCCATCAGGTAGCCGAGCTGCAAGCCCATCACCGCCAGCGCGTTGGGGGCTGCGTTCTTCACGACATGCAGGAAGATGGCGAAGCGCGTCAGCCCCTTGCCGCGCAGCGCCACGACGAATTCCTGGTTCATGATCTCGGCGATGATGCCGCGCACGGTGCGCGTGACGATGCCCATGGGGATGACGGACAGCGTGATGGCCGGCAGCACCAGGTGCTGGATGTGCGCCCAGTCCCACACCCAGTCGGCCGAGCCGCCGGGGCCGGCGCCCATGGCCGGCAGCCAGGGCAGCTGCACGGCGAAGACCACCACCAGCACCATGCCCAGCCAGTAATGCGGCACGGAGACGCCGGCGACCGCGAAGGTCGTCGCCACGCGGTCGAGGATGGAGCCGCGGAAGGTGCCGGCCAGCCCGCCCAGCACGCAGCCCAGCACGAAGCCGATGAGCGAGGCGGCCAGCGCCAGGGTGAGCGTGTTGCCGATGGCGCTCGACAAATCGCCCCACACCGGGCGGCCGGTGGCGAGGCTGCGGCCCAGGTCGCCCTGCACCACCTTGCCCAGCCACAGCGCGAACTGCACCGGCAGCGGCTTGTCCAGGCCGTAGTCGCGGCGCACCTGCTCCACCACCTCCTGCGGCGCATCGGGGGGCACGATGGCGTTGATCGGGTCGCCCGGGGCGATCTGCACCAGCATGAAGCAGACGAACCCGACCGCGAGCGCGATCGGGATGGCGTAGAGGACGCGTTTCACGAGATAGACGAGCATTGAACCTCACCATGGCGCGGCGCGCCCGTCGAAGCGGACCCCTGCGATGCCCTGCCGCGGCTTGGCCGCGGCAGGATGGGTTGCCCACCGAAGGCCGGGCGGATCGGGGTCCCCGCGGCGCTTTCCCGCCAAGCGAAGCGCCGGCGGGAAAGTGTCGTGGGGCTACTGGATGAAGGGCAGCCGCAGGTCCACGAACCAGCTCTGCGGCTGCACGTGGCCGCGCACGCGCGGGCTCATGGCGCGCGGGCCCACGTCATGCGCGATCCAGATGAACAGCGCCTCGTCCACGCCCGCCGCGTGCAGGCGGCCCAGGGCGGCGTCGCGCGCGGCGGGCTCGAAGGCGTTGCGCGCCTCGCTCACCAGCCGGTCGAAGCGCGGGTCGTTGAACATGCCCCAGTTGTTGGACACGGGCGCGGCCATCTTGCTGTCCCAGAAGCGCACCAGCGAGAAGAAGGGATCCATGGCCGAGAAGGACACGTTGATGGCGTGCGCGCCGCGCGCGCTGGCGTGGCCGCAGCCGTTGCGCCAGTTGGTGAACAGCGCGTTCCACTCGATCACGTCGAACTCGATGTTGATGCCCACGCTCCGCAGGTCCTGCTGGATGAACTCGTTCATCGGCAGCGGCTGCATCTGGCCCGAACCCGACGCGCTGATCTGCACCTTGATCGTCACCGGCCGCTGCGGGGAGAAGCCGGCCTCGGCCAGCAGGCGGCGCGCCTCGGCCTTGTCCGTGCGGATCTGGAAGGAGGGCGTGCCCGCCCAGGGGTGGCCGGCCGGGTAGGTGCCCAGCGCGGGCTGCATCATGCCGCCCAGCAGGGTCCGCAGCCCCTCGCGGTCGATCGCCAGGTTCAGCGCGCGGCGCACCCGCACGTCGGAGAGCGGCGAGGAGGGCAGGAAGCAGGGCTGCCACGGCCACACATGCGGCTGCGGGTTGGAGGCGATCTGCATCTGGCGCGCGCGCAGCTGCGGCACGGCGTCGGGCGAGGGCGCCTCGATCCAGTCCACCTGGCCGGACAGCAGGGCCGCGGTGCGGGCGTTCGCCTCGGGGATGGGGAGCAGGACGATGCGCTCGGCGCGCGCCTTCTCGCCCCAGTAGGCGTCGTTGCGCGTCATCTCCGCGCGCTCGCGCGGGACGAAGCGGGTGAGGCGGAAGGGGCCGGTGCCCGACGGGCTGGCGGCGAAGGCGTTCCAGGCGGCCTCCGCGCTCGCCGCGTTCGCGCGCATGCGCTCCCAATGGGTGGGGCTGGCCATGAACAGGTTGGTGAGGTTGATGGGCAGCAGGCTGTCGGGTTCGCTGGTGAACAGCGCCACCGTCATGTCGTCCACCTTCTCCGCCCGGCGCAGCGTGGGCATGCGTGACGCGGTGAGGCCGACCTGGCGGGGGTCGTAGTGCGGGGCCTCGCGGTCCAGCACCTTGCGGACGTTCCACACCACGGCGTCGGCGTTGAAGGGGCTGCCGTCGTGGAAGGAGACGCCCGGGCGCAGGCGGAAGATCCAGCGCGTGCGGTCGGTGGCGTCGCTTTCCCAGGACAGGGCCAGGCCGGGCTGCACGGTGCTGGGGCGGTCGGCGCGCGACAGGTCCCACGCCGTCAGCGCGTCATACAGCGGGATGCCGGTGAAGCGGTTGCCCTCGAAGCCCTGGTCGGGCTGGCCATGCGTCAGCGGGATGTCGGCCGCCGTCATGCCGATGCGGATGGTGCCTTGCGCGGCCGCCGGCTGGCTGGCGAGCAGGGCGGCCGGCAACAGCGCGGCCATGAGCATGTGACGCAGGCGCATTTTCTTCCAGTGTCTCCCAGGGTTGCCCCATAGGACGCGCGAAGGCCCGTGCCGCGCAAGCGTTCCCTGCGCGCCGATCCGCCGCCCGGGGCTTGCCATTGCCCAAGGCGCGGGCATCACTGGCGCGCGATGAAGCTCCTCCTGCTCAACGGCAACACCGATGCCGCGATCACCGACCGGCTGGCGCAGGCCGCGCGCGGCATGTGCGCCCATGAGGTGGTGCCGGCCACGGCGCGCTTCGGGGCGCGCTACATCTCCACGCGCGCGGCCAGCGCCATCGCGGCGCACGCGGTGCTGGACGCGCTGGCGGAGCACCTGCCGGGCGGCGGGTACGACGCCGCCATCATCGCCTGCTTCGGCGACCCGGGGCTGGAGGCGGCGCGGGAGGTTTTCTCCATTCCCGTGCTGGGGCTGGCGGATTCGTCCATCCGCCGCGCCTTCGCGCATGGGCCGGTGGTGTCGCTGCTGACCGGCGGCGCGGCCTGGGTGCCGATGCTGGAGGAATTCGCCCATCCGCGCACGCCACCTGGCGGCACGGTGCGGGTGCGCGCCATCCAGCCCACCGGCGACATGATCGCGCGCGAACCCGACCGCGCCCTGGCCCTGCTGGCCGATGCG
>JALHNW010000128.1 GCA_022843345.1 Rubritepida sp.
GGCGCTGGCGGCGCGCGTGCTGGAACTGCTGGCGGACCCCGTGCCGCCGCTGGCGCGGCAGGCGGCGCTGCTGCCGCTGGTCACCGACCCCGCGCCCCAGGTGGCGCGGATGGCGGAGGCGATCCTTGACCGGCTGGCGGCAGGGCGCACCATGGCGGCTGGAGGAACCGCCCCATGACGACTCGCCGCGCCCTGCTGGCCGCGCCCGTGCTGCTGCCCGCCATCGCCCACGCGCAGGACTTCCCGTCCCGCCCCATCAGCGTCGTCTCCGGCTACGCGCCCGGGGGCCTGACGGACGTCGTCTCCCGCGCCGTCGCCGCGCGGATGGAGCGCGAGCTGGGCGTGCCCATGGTAGTGGAGAACCGGGTGGGCGGGGCCACCGCGGTCGCCAACACCCACGTCGCGCAGTCCCGCCCCGATGGGCACACGCTGCTGATGGGCACCTCCACGCTCGCCATCAACCCGGCGCTGCAACCCAGCCTGACCCCGCGCGAGCCGATGCGCGAGCTGCTGCCGGTGGGCATGGTGTTCCGCTCGGCCTTCGTGCTGCACGTCCATCCCTCCCTGCCGGTGTCGAGCACGGCGGAGTTCATCGCCCATTGCCGCGCCAATCCGGGGCGCGTGAATTTTGGCAGCAGCGGCACGGGCGCGGTGAACCACCTGGCGCAGGCGCTGCTGGCGTCGCGCACCGGGATAGACGTGGTCCACATCCCCTTCCGCGGCGGCGTGCCGGCGCTGGTGGAGCTGCGGCAGAACCGCATCCAGGCCATGTTCCAGGCGGTGCTGGAAGCCGCCCCGGTGCTGCGCGAGGGGGTGACGAAGGGCCTCGCCATCTCGTCCGCCGCGCGCTCGCCCGCCCTGCCCGACCTGCCGCCGGTGGCCGATGCGGTGCCGGGGTTCGACGCGGTGTTCTGGCAGGGGCTGTTCGTGCCCGCCGGCACGCCCGACCCCGTGCGCGCGCGCCTCGCCGCCGCGCTCAACGCGGCGACGGAGGATGCGGAGCTGCGGGCGCGCATGGCCCAGCAGGGGGTGGACATCGTCACCGGGGATGCGGCAAGCCTGTCCGGCCTGCTGGCGCGCGAGACGGTGCAATGGGGCGAGCTGATCCGCACCGCCAACATCAGGCCGGAGTGATCGTGATGCGTTGGTTCGCCTTGGCCTTGCTGCTCGCCGGCTGCGACGCGGTGGACACCTCCGCCGGCTCCTCGGGCTTCCCGGACACCAACATCGGCTCCACCGGGCGCTACGTGGGGCAGATCACGACCGGCGGGCAGATGATCCTGGACCGCGAGCTGCCGCCAGGCATGCGGCCGATCCCGCGGTGAGGTAGCGCAGCCGCTTGCCGTTGCGCGCGTCCGTCGCCTCGCCGGCGGGCACGAAGCCGAGTGCCACGTGGAAGGCCATGCTGGCGGGGTTGGGGGGATCGAGGTTCACCTCGCAGCACAGCGTCCCCACCCCCGCCGCCAGCGCCAGGCCGGCGAGGTCGGCGTAGAGCGCGCGGGCCAGGCCGCGGCCGCGCGCGTGGGGCGCCACCACCACGCGGTCCACGTAGGCGAAGCGCGGCAGGCGCCTGGCGAACCACGCGTGGTTCGGCCCCTGCTCGGGCGTGTCCTCGCGCAGCGCCACCAGCAGGGCGTCGCCGCCCGCGCAGCGCGCCCGCCACGCGGCGAGGAGCAGGGCGCCGAGCCCCGCCTCGCCCAGCGCGTTGACGTGCGTGGCCTCCGAATCGTTCAGCGCGGCCAGCGCCGCGAGGTCGTCGGCGGCGACGTCGCGGATCACGCCTTGGCGGCGACGACGACCATGGCCGGCTTCAGCAGCCGCCCATGCAGCGTCCAGGCCGAGGACCAGGCCTGGAGCACGGTGCCCGGCGCCACGCCCTCGGGGGCCGGGGCCTCGCTCATCGCCTGGTGCAGCTCGGGGTCGAAGGGCTCGCCCTGGGCGGCCTTGCGCTGGATGCCGTTGGCCTCCAGCCGCTGGAGGAAGAAGCGCTCCACCCCCTCGAAGCCGCCCCGCAGCTTGGCGACGACCTCCGCCTCGTCCTCGGCCGCGGGCGGCAGGGCGTCCAGGCCGCGGCGCAGGTTCTCGGCCGCCTCCACCACGTCGGCCGCGAATTTCTGCACGGCGTAGAGGCGGGCCTTGTCCGTCTCCTCGCGCCCGCGGCGGATGGCGTTCTGCGTCTCGGCGCGGGCGTAGAGCAGGGCGGATTCCAGCTCGGCGACCTTGGCTTCCAGGGCGGCCACGCGCTCCTCGGGCGAGGGCTCCGGCATGGCCTCGGGGGCCACGGCGTCGTTGACGGCTTCGGGCTTGTCGGCAGGTTCGTCGCTCATGGGGCCCGAGGTAGGCCGCGCCGCGCACGCGATCAAGCGGGGCCGGGTTGGAGCGGGGCAGCCTTGCGATTATCACGCGCGCATGGAGCACCTCATCGAAGGCTACCGCGCCTTCCGCCGCGACGCCTGGCCCGGCCACAGGGCCCTGTTCGAGAACCTGGCCGATGACGGGCAGAAGCCGCGCGCCATGGTCGTCGCCTGCTCGGACAGCCGCGTCTCGCCCACGCTGGTGTTCAACGCCGGCCCGGGCGAGATCTTCACCGTGCGCAACGTCGCCAACATCGTGCCGCCCTACGCGCCCGGCCACCCGACGCAAGGCACCAGCGCGGCGCTGGAATTCGGCGTGCGCGCGCTGGAGGTGCCGCAGGTCATCGTGCTGGGCCACGCCATGTGCGGCGGCGTGAAGGCGCTGCTGGACGGCGCCACCGAGGGGGTGGGCGACTTCGTGCCCGCCTGGCTGGGCATCGCGCGCGAGGCGCGGCGCCGCACGCTCGAATGCACGCCGGCCGACGAGCGCCAGGGGCGGGGCGAGCGCGAGGTGGTGAAGCTCTCGCTCCGCAACCTGCTCACCTTCCCCTGGATCGCCGAGCGGGTGGCGGCCGGCACGCTGCGGCTGGACGGCGCCCTGTTCGACATCCGCAGCGGCGTGCTGGAGGTGCTGGGCGGGGACGGCGAGTTCCGCCCCGCCTGAGCGGCGCCCTCAGGCGATGCGGGTGCGGACCTCGCCCACGCCCTCGACGAAGCCTTCCAGCAGGTCGCCCTTGCCCACCGCCGCCACGTTCTCCGGCGTGCCGGTCATGATGAGGTCGCCGGGCTGGAGGCGCACCAGGGAGGACAGGTTGGCGATCACCTCCGCCACGCTCCAGATCATCTTGGACAGGTCGCTCACCTGGCGCAGCTGGCCGTTGACGTTGAGCTGGATCTTGCCCTTCGTGGGGTCGAAGGTCCCGGCCGGCACCAGCGCGCCCATGGGGGCGGAGTGGTCGAAGCCCTTGCCCATGTCCCACGGGCGGCCGGTCTTCTTCGCGGCGTTCTGCAGGTCGCGCCGCGTCATGTCCAGGCCGGCGCAGTAGCCCCAGACGTGCTGGAGCGCGTCGCCCTGCGCGATGTCCACGCCGCCGGCGCCGATGGCCACCACCAGCTCCATCTCGTGGTGCAGCTCCTTCGTCGCCGCCGGGTAGGGCATGTCGGCGCCGCCCGTCAGCACGGCGTCGGCGGGCTTGGCGAAGTAGAAGGGGGGCTCGCGCGTCGGGTCGCTGCCCATCTCGATCGCGTGCTCGGCGTAGTTGCGGCCGACGCAGAAGATGCGGCCCACGGGGAACAGCGCGTTGCTGCCCTGGACGGGCAGCGCGGGCTGCGGGCGGGGGGCGATCACGTAGTCAGGCATGGGGTGTCCCTTCCGGTTCACCCCGCGCCATAGCCCCGATGGGGCCCGGCGACCATTCCACCCCTGGCAGGCCACGCACAAAAAAGCGCCCGGCCAGGGGGGTGGCCGAGCGCCCATTTGGGGTACAGACACTTCCGATCGGAGTCACTTTCGGTCGGGCGAGCCGGTAGGGGAAACCGGGCCGTCCACCGGGGAAAGATGTCCCGGCTTCGGGACCATAGCAGCGCCCTAGTTGTGGCGCAATCGGGAATTCGCCTTATTCGGCGGCGCGCTGCACAAGACGAAGGCGTGACATTTCGGCACAGGCGGCGCCGAACCGCTCGAAGATGGCGCGGGAAAAGGCATCGCGGTCCCAGTCGTATTCCGGGTGCCATTGCACGCCCCACGCGAAGCCGCGGGCGTCGCGCACCTCCACCGCCTCCACCGTGCCGTCGGGCGCCCAGGCAATGGGCTCCAGCCGTGGCGCGAGGCGCTGAACCCCTTGATTGTGCAGGGAATTCACCGGCACCTCGGCGCGATTGGCCAGGCGCGCCAGGGGGGTGCCGTCGGCCAGGCGGATGCCGTGCGCCTTGCCGGTGCGGACCAGCGGGATGGGCTGGTCGGACGGGGTGGAGTGGTCCATCCGGCCCGGGATGTCCTGGATGCGCTGGTCCAGGCTGCCGCCCAGCGCCACGTTCAGCTCCTGCATCCCGCGGCAGATCGCCAGCAGCGGCACCCCCTGCCCGATGGCGGCGCGGATCAGCGGCAGGGTGGTGGCGTCGCGCTGCGGGTCCTCGGGCGTGCCCTCCGCGTGGTCCGGGCCATCATAATTGGACGGGTGCACGTTGGAGCGGCTGCCGGTGAGCAGCAGCCCGTCGAGCCGCGGCAGGATGTCGGGCACGCTGGCCTTGCCCGCCGCGGGGATCAGGATGGGGATGCCGCCGACGGGGCCGAGCACCACGCGCACGTAATGGTCGCTCGCGGCGTGGTTGGGCGTGTTGAACAGGCCAAAGCCCTTCACGCAGCAGGAAATCCCGATCAGCGGCTTCACGCGGTCACGTCCCGGTCAAGGTTCAGCCCAGACATGCAATAAACGCGCCGAAGGCGGCGGGATCAAGGCGTCATCGTCACCGCTGCTCCAGCTGCTCGCGGAAGCGCGGGTCGTTGAAGGCGAAGAGCAGGCTCTCGAACCGCAGCCCGGTCTGCACCTGGGTCAGCGTCACCCGCGTGGCGCGGTTCTGCCCGTCCACCACCAGCCACTGGCGCAGCTGCATCGGCTCCTCCTCCAGCGCCAGCTGGATGCGCCCTTCCGCCTGCCGCCCGGTGCGGAAGACGGAGACGCGCAGCAGGCCGCCGGATCGCTCCACGCCGCCCACCGTCACGTCGCCCGACAGCGCCAGCGGCGAGCGCAGCAGCACCCCCAGCGGCGTGGAATCCAGCGGCACCACGGTGGCCTGGCGCAGCTCCTTGTCCCAGTGAAAGAACTGGCGGTCGGCGGCGACCAGCAGCGTGGGCTCCGGCGGGTCGTATTCGAAGCGCATGCGGCTGGGGCGCCAGATCCAGGCCGTGCCCTCGGCGGAGGCGCCGTTCTGCGCCGTCTGCAGGAAGCGCGCGCGCAGGGTGGTGAGGCTGTTGAAATACGCCTCCACCCGCCGCAGGGCGTCGTCCTGCTGGGCCAGGGCCATGCTGGGCAGCAGCAGCGCGGGGGCGGCGAGGAGGGTGCGTCGGTTCATGGGCGAACAGATGGCGGGAAGCGGGGGGCGCGGAAAGCCCCCCTGCCCCTGGTTCAGCGCGGCTTGCCGTCCACGGCCTCGCGCACCGAATCCTTCACGCCGCCCACGGCGTTCTGCGCCTTGCCGGCGGCCTTGTCGGCCTTGCCCTCGGCCTGGAGCTTGGCGTCGCCGGTCAGCGCGCCGGCCGCGTCCTTCAGGGCGCCCTTGGCCTGCTTCATCGCGCCGTCGATGCGGTCCTTGTCCATGGTCGGAACTCCTGTCTCCGCCGCGCCGGGTGGCGAGGTTCGGACAGGGTCAACGCCCGGGGGGCCTCAGCGTTGCCCCAGGCCGGGCGGCGGCAGGGCGGTGCCGCGCGGCAGGGTGCCGCCGGGCGCGGCGGGCGCCTGCATCACCTGGTAGCCGGCCGGGCGCGCGAACCGCGCGGGGTCCAGCG
>JALHNW010000129.1 GCA_022843345.1 Rubritepida sp.
CCAGCTCGCCGCGCTGCGCGCCCCGCTCGCCTTCCTGGCCGATGCGTGCTGCGCGGGCGACCCGGCGCGATGCGGCGACCTGCACCTCATCCTCGATCCCGGAACGGACCCGCCGCACATGTTCAACGTCCTCTTCCTCTGCACGCGCAATTCCGCGCGCTCCATCATGGCCGAGGCCATCCTGGCCGGGCTGGGGGAGGGGCGCTTCCGCGCATTCTCCGCCGGCTCCGCCCCCGCGCCGGAGGGGCCGCTGCCCGAGGTGCTGGCGCAGCTGCGCGCCATGGGGCACGTCGTCTCGGCGCTGCGGTCGAAGTCCTGGGAGGAGTTCGCCGGGCCGGGCGCGCGGCGGATGGATTTCGTCATCGCGCTCTGCGACACGCTGGACGGGCAGGCCTGCCCGGACTTCGGCGCCACCGCCATGACGGCCGCCTGGCCGCTGCCCGACCCGGCGAAGTTCTCCGGCACCGCACCCGAGCGCGCGACGCTGCTCAACGAGCTGTACGCGGCGCTGCACCGCCGGCTGGCGATCTTCACCAGCCTGCCCTTCGCGGCGCTGGACCGCATGGCGCTGAAGGCACGGCTGGATGAGCTGGCCGACCCGCGGGCGATGGCGCGGTGAGGGCCGGCATCAACGGCATGGGCCGCATCGGGCGCCTCGCGCTGCGGGCAGCCATGGGCGCGACGGAACGCCAGGGGGACGATCCCCGCGCCGGCAACCGGCTGGAGGTGGTGCACCTCAACGAGATCAAGGGCGGTGCGGCCGCTATCGCGCACCTTCTGGAGTTCGACAGCGTGCAGGGCCGCTGGCGCGCGCCCATGGCGGCCGAGGGCGATGCGGCGATCCGGGTCGGCGGCCACCGGATGACCTATTCCGAGCATTCCAAGCCGGCCGACATCCCCTGGGGCGATCTCGGCGTGGACGTCGTGCTGGAATGCACCGGCAAGTTCCTCACGCCCGGGACGCTGCAAGGCCATCTCGACCGCGGCGCGAAGCGCGTGATCGTCGCCGCACCCGTCAAGTTCGACAGCGTGCTGAACGTCGTCGTCGGCGTGAACGAGCGGCTCTACGACCCGGCGCGCCACCCCATCGTCACGGCGGCCTCCTGCACCACCAACTGCCTCGCCCCGGTGGTGAAGGTGGTGCACGAGGCGATCGGCATCCGCCACGGCCAGATCACCACCATCCACGACCCGACCAACACCAATGTCGTGGTGGACGCCCCGCACAAGGACCTGCGGCGCGCGCGCTCGGCCATGCTCTCGCTCCAGCCGACGACGACGGGCAGCGCCACCGCCATCGCGCTGATCTATCCCGAGCTGAAGGGCAAGCTGAACGGCCACGCGGTGCGTGCGCCGGTGCTCAACGCCTCGCTCACCGATTGCGTCTTCGAGATGCGGCGCGAGACCACCGCCGGGGAGGTGAACGCCCTGTTCTCCGCCGCCGCTGCGGGGCCGCTCGCCGGCATCCTCGGCTACGAGACGCGCCCGCTGGTCAGTGCCGACTACGCGCGCGACACGCGGAGTTCGGTCGTGGATGCGCTCTCCACCATGGTCACCGACGGCACGCTGCTGAAGGTCTACGCCTGGTACGACAACGAGATGGGCTACGCCTGCCGCATGGTGGACCTGGCCTGCCACATGGAGCGCGTCGGGCTGTGAATGCCGGCACCCGCGACTACGCCATCGTCACCGCCGCCTACTGGGGCTTCACCCTCACCGACGGCGCGCTGCGGATGCTGGTGCTGCTGCACTTCTTCCGGCTGGGCTACAGCCCCTTCACCCTGGCGCTGCTGTTCCTGCTGTACGAGGCGGCGGGCATCGGCGCCAACCTGGTGGGCGGATGGCTGGCGGTGCGCTTCGGCATCGCGCGCATGCTGGCCGTGGGCCTGGCCACGCAGATCGCGGGCTTCGTGCTGCTGTCCGCCATGTCGCCGGACTGGGGCGCGGCGCTCTCCGTGGGGTGGGTGGTGCTGGCGCAGGGGATCTGCGGCGTCGCCAAGGACCTCACGAAGACCGCCAGCAAATCCGCCATCAAGCTGACCGCCGGCGACGCCTCCGGGCGCCTGTTCCGCTGGGTGGCCTTCTTCACCGGCAGCAAGAACGCGATGAAGGGCGTGGGCTTCTTCCTGGGCGGGCTGCTGCTGGAGGCGCTGGGCTTTCGCGGCGCGCTCTGGGCCATGGCCGCCATGCTCGGCGCGGTCCTGCTCGCCGTCGTGCTGTCGCTGCCGCCGCTGATGGGCAGGGCCCGCGCATCGAAATCGGCGCGGGAGCTGTTCGCCAAGAATCGGGGCGTGAACATCCTGGCCGGCGCCCGCGTCTTCCTCTTCGGCGCACGCGACGTGTGGTTCGTGGTCGGCCTGCCGGTGTTCCTCTACGCCTCGGGCTGGACCTTCACGATGGTGGGCGCCTTCCTGGCGCTGTGGACCATCGGCTACGGCGTGGTGCAGGCCATGGCCCCCGCGCTGGTGCGCCGCAGCGCCGATGGGCTGAGCACCGAGGTGCCGGCGGCGCGCGCCTGGTCCCTGGCGCTTACCCTCGTCCCGGCCGCGCTGGCGCTGGCCATGCTGGCCGGCGCACCGCGGCCGGACCTCTACGTGCCGCTCGGCCTTTGCCTCTTCGGGGTGCTCTTCGCGGTCAACTCCTCGGTCCATTCCTACCTAGTGCTGGCCTATGCCGGCAGCGAGAAGGCGGCGGAGGATGTGGGCTTCTACTACGCCGCCAATGCCGCCGGCCGCTTCGCCGGCACCGCGCTTTCGGGCCTGCTGTTCGTGCTCGGCGGGCTGCCCGCCTGCCTCATCGGCGCAGCCCTGATGCTGGCCGCGTGCTGGGCAGCCACCTTGGCGCTTGCGCCGGGGCGGGCGGACGCGCCAGCATCGGCGGCATGAGGCGCGCGATCCCCTGCCTGGCCCTGCTGGCCCTGCCCGCCGCGGCGCAGGAACCCGGCCGCTTCGCCTGCCCGCCGGGCGGCGAATGCCACGTGGTGTGCAGCACCCCCGCCCAGCCGGACTACGAGGTGGGCGCGGTGGAGCGCGCGGCGTTCCTCACCGTGGAGCTGCCCAGCGGCGTGCGCGTGGCCGCCCTGCGGGTGACGCTGCGCGGCGGCAGCGTCGTCACCTTCACGGGGCCGGAGCTGCGGTGCCGGATGTCGGGGCTGGTGGCCGTTCCCTAGCGTCCGGTCGCCGGCCGCTCAACGCTTTGGCGGCAGCTTCCACAGCAGGAACAGCATGATCGCCATCGCCGGCAACGCGGCCAGCGTGGTCAGCACGAAGAACTGGCTCCACCCCAGCCCCTGGGCCAGCACACCCGCGCTGGCGCCGAGCGTCCGCAGCGGCACCGCGGCGAGCGAGCTCAGCAGCGCGTACTGCGTCGCGCTGAAGGAGCGGTTCACGAGGCCCGAGAGGTAGGTGAGGAAGGCGGCGTCGGCCAGCCCGTCCGTCACGTTCTCCACCCCCACCTGCGCGAACAGCATCGGCATGTCCCGCCCGCCGCCGACGAGCGCCAGGTACATCAGGTTGGACAGCATCTGCCCCAGCCCCGTCAGGATCAGCGCCCAGCCCACCCCGATGCGCCCGACCAGCCAGGAGCCGGCCACCGCGCCCGCCAGCGTCGCCGCCAGGCCGAAGGCGGTGGCGACCGCCGCCACGTCCTCGCGCGTGAAGCCCTCGCTGCGGTAGAAGGGCGTGACCATGACGCCGGCCAGCGCCTCGCCCAGCTTGAACAGCGCGACGAAGAGCAGGATCGCCAGCCAATGGCGCCGGCCCATCATGTCCAGGAAGGGCTCCAGCACCGAATGGCGCAGCCGGCCGCGCCAGGTGGCGGGCAGGGCGGGGGGAGTGATCCCCTCGCGCCCCAGCAGCGTGGCGGCCACGCCCACCAGCAGCAGCGCCGCGCCATAGGCGTAGGCGCCGCCCCAGCCCAGCGGCGCCACCAGCAGCAGGGTGCCCGCGCCGGCGGCCAGCAGCGCGGCGCGGTAGCCCCAGACATAGGCGGCCAGGCCCCAGGCCTGCTTCTCCTCCTCCTCGCCCAGCATCTCGATGCGCCAGGCATCCACCACGATGTCCTGGGAGGCGGACAGGAAGGCGACCACCACGGCCAGCGCAACCGTCACCGTCGCGTCCCGCGTGGGGTCGGTGAGCGCGATGCCCAGCAGGGCGGCGATCAGCAGCAACTGGACGGGCAGCAGCCAGCCGCGGCGGCGGCCCAGCGGCAGCGGCGGGCGTACCGCGTCCAGCGCGGGCGACCACACGAACTTCCAAGCATAGGCCAGCCCGATCAGCGCGGTGAGGCCGAGCTGGGCCAGCGACATGCCCGATTCGGTGAACCATTGCCGCAGCACCTGCCCCGCCACCAGCGGCAGCGGCACGCCGGCCGAGAAGCCGAGGGCGAGCATGAGCGGGTAGCGGCGGTCGCGGAACATGGCGGCATGGCTACCAGCGCGCGCCGGCCCCGGCTACAGGGCTGCCCATGGACGTCACCCGCTTCTTCCTGGTCCGCCACGCGCTGGTGGAGCCCTCGGCCAGGGCCATCCTCTACGGCTCGATGGACGTCGCGCTCTGCGACATGGCGCTGCGCGAGGAGGCGGCGCTGCACCGCTGGCTGGCGCTGCGCCTGCCGGTGCCGGCGCGCTGGTTCGTCACCCCGCTGAGCCGCACCCGCGCCACGGCCGCCGCCATCTTCGCCGCCGGCCACCCGGAGCAGGAACTGGCCGAGGAACCCGACCTGGCCGAGCAGCACCTGGGCGACTGGCAGGGCATCACCCATGAGGCGCTGGTGGAGCGCCTGCGCCACCCCGCCCACCCCTTCTGGCCGCATGCGGCCGACGAGCGCCCCCCGGGCGGCGAATCCATGGACAACGTGCGGCTGCGCGTCGGCGCGGTGATGGAGCGGCTGAGCGCCGAATGCCGCGGGCAGGACGTGGTGGTGGTGGCCCATGGCGGTTCCATCCGCGCCGCGCTGGCGCATGCGATGGGGCTGAGCGCGCAGCAGGCGCTGGGCTTCTCGGTGAAGAACCTGGGGCTGACGCGGCTGGAACGTCACGGGGCGGACTGGCGCGTGGGCTCGGTCAACGAAGAACCCTGGACGCCCTGACCGGTTCCCCCCGCCGCCCATTCCGCGCTAGGATCGAGGCCGGGGAACTGGTTGCGGGGATTGGCCGATGCGGCATGCGATGATCCTGGCGGGGGCGCTGCTGCTCTCCGCCTGTGCGGGGGCGCCGACGGGCAACGCGCCGCAGGCGCTGGTGGACCGCTCGGCGCTCACCGTGCAGGAAATCCTGTCGGAGGAGAACGACCGGCTGGACGCCACCTCCATCCTGCGCCGGGCGCGGGGCGCGGTGGTTTGCCCGCGCTCCTTCCGCGTCGCCTTCTTCGCGGGCGGCGAGGGCGGGGGCTGCGTGCTGCTGGGGCGCGACGCCGCCGGCTCCTGGTCCTCGCCCGCCTTCTTCGTGGTGGGGTCGGGCTCCATCGGCTTCCAGGCCGGCATCCAGGACAGCCAGACCCTGCTGCTGCTGATGAACGAGCGCGCGCTGAACAGCGTGATCGACCAGCAGTTCAAGTTCGGCGCCGACGCCTCCCTGGCCGTGGCCCATGTCGGCGGCTCGGTGGAGGCCGCCACCACCCCGGCGCTGGGTGCGGACATCCTGGCCTTCTCGCGCTCGCGCGGGTTGTTCGCCGGGCTGGCGCTCGAGGGCTCGGTGCTCCAGCCGCAAGGCGACTGGAACGCCGCCTATTACGGGCGCGAGGTGACGGTGCGCGACATCGTGGTGAACATGGTGGCCCACAACCCGGGCGCCGACCCGCTGCGCGCCGCGCTGCTGCGCCACGGCGCCGCCCAGGCCGCGCCGGGGGCGGT
>JALHNW010000130.1 GCA_022843345.1 Rubritepida sp.
CGGTTGCACCAGCGGGTCGCGCGCCAGGGCGGCGCGCAACTCCGGCTCCAGGGCGGTGCGCTGCTTCAGGGAGAGCCCCGCGAGGTCGAGCAGGATCGGGCCGGCAAGGTCGCGCAGCGCCACCTGCCGCGCGATCTCCGGGATGGCGCGCCGATTTGCCTCGCGCGGGTCGGGCGCGTCGCAGTCCAGCGCGGTCAGCGCGGGCAGGGGGGAGATGATGATGCGCCCGCCGCCGGGGATCGGCGCCTCGGGGGTGGCGAGCACTTCCGCCTCGGCCTCCAGCGCGTCGTCGAAGGCCGAGGCGTGGCGGGCGTGCAGGCGGGCGGCTTCGCCCGCGTCGTCGCAGGTGACCGGCGCTTGCGGGAACTGGGTGCACCAGCGCTGCGCCTGGTCCGGGCCGCGCTCCAGCAGGGCCAGCCCGGTGCCGGGGCGCTGGGGGATGCGCGCGGACACGCGCAGTCCCTTGCCGCCCTGTGCGGCGCGGGTGACGCGCAGCGTCAGCCACGTGCCCTCGGGGGGCAGCCGGCGCCCTTCGCATTCCGATTCGGGCAGGAAGCCGGTGGCGCCGCCAGGCAGGGCCACGAAGCCGCCGGCCAGCGCCGGCGCGCGCGAATCGAGCCGGCCGCGCAGGATGTCGCCCACCCCGTCCGGCCGCGCCGGGCGCTCGACGCGGAAGCCGTGCAGCACGCCGTCGCGCAGCAGCGCCACCCGTCGCTCGCCGGGCGAGCGCGAGACGCGGATCTCTACGGCCGCAGCCATCCGCAGCCGCGCAGGAGCTGGGCCGTCTCGAACAGCGGCAGGCCCACCACGTTGGAATGGCTGCCGGACAGAAAGCGCACGAACATCTCCGCGCGGCCCTGGATGGCGTAGCCGCCGGCCTTGCCCTGCCATTCGCCGGTGTCGAGATACGCCTCGACCTGCTGCGCGGTCAGCCGCTGGAAGGCGACGGTGGAGGAGACGAGGCGGGTGCCCAGCGTGCCGTCGGCGCGCCTCAGCGCCACGCCGGTGTGCACCTGGTGGCGGCGGCCGGACAGCAGCTCCAGGAAGCGCTTGGCCTCCTCGCGATCGGCCGGCTTGCCGAGGATGCGCCGGCCCGCGCCCACCACCGTGTCGGCGGCCAGCACCAGGGCGCCAGGGGCCTCCACCGCGGCGGCCTTCAAGGCGGCGAGGCGCTGGGCGAGGCGGCGGGGCAGCTCGTTGCGCAGCGGCGATTCGTCGGCGTCCACCGGGCGCACCTCGTCGGGCGCGACGCCGATGCGCGCCAGCAGCTCCAGCCGGCGCGGCGAGGCGGAGGCGAGGATGAGCGGAGGGCGGGTGCTCACTTGAAGCGGAAGGTGATGCGTCCCTTGGTGAGGTCGTAGGGCGTCATCTCGACGTTCACGCGGTCGCCGGCCAGCACGCGGATGCGGTTCTTGCGCATCTTCCCGGAGGTGTGGGCGAGGACCATGTGGTCATTGTCCAGCTTCACGCGGAACATGGCGTTGGGCAGGAGTTCGACGACCTGGCCGCTGAACTCGATCATATCCTCTTTGGACATCAGATTCCTTGTGGAAGGCGTGAGGCAAGCGGCGTCGCGCCGCGGTCAGCCCCCGGCACCGGCGGGCGTGAGATGCGCCCGCGCAACGGCCAAGTCAAGGCGCGAGCCGCAGCGAGACGCTGCGCGCATGGGCGTCCAGGCCCTCGGCCTCGGCCAGCATCGCCGCCGCCGGGCCGATGGCGCGCAGCCCCGGTCGCGACGCCTCCACCCAGGTCGTGCGCTTGAGGAAGTCGTACACCGACAGGCCGGACGAGAAGCGCGAGGAACGCCCGGTGGGCAGGACGTGGTTCGGCCCGGCCACGTAGTCGCCCACGGCCTCGGGCGTCCAGCGCCCCAGGAAGGCGGCGCCGGCATGGCGCACCTGCGCGAAGACCGCGCGCGGGTCGGCGGTCATGATCTCCAGGTGCTCGGGCGCCAGGCGGTTGGACAGCGCCACCGCTTCATCGAGGTCGCGTGTGACGATGACGGCGCCGTGGCGCCGCCATGATTCGCCGGCGATGGCGGCCCGCGGCAGGTCGCGCAGCGCCGATTCCACCGCGGCGGCGACGGCGTCGGCCAGCGCCGCGTCGTCGGTCAGCAGGATGGACTGGGCGGCCTCGTCGTGCTCGGCCTGGGCCAGCAGGTCCATGGCGACGTGCGCCGGGTCGTTGGCGGCGTCGGCGATGATGACCACCTCGGAGGGGCCGGCGATGCTGTCTATGCCCACGCGGCCGAAGACCTGGCGCTTGGCCTCGGCCACGTAGGCGTTGCCGGGGCCGGTGACGCGGTCCACGGGGGCGATGGACGCCGTGCCCCAGGCCAGCGCGGCCACGGCCTGGGCCCCGCCGATGCGCCATATCTCGGACACGCCGGCCCGGCGCGCGGCGGCCAGCACCAGCGGATTCAGCACGCCGCCCGGCGTGGGCACCACCATGGCGATGCGCCCCACGCCCGCCACCGCCGCGGGGATGGCGTTCATCAGCACCGACGACGGGTAGGCCGCCTTGCCGCCGGGAACGTAGATTCCCACTGCGTCGAGCGCGTTCCAGCGCATGCCCAGCGCCACGCCGTCATCCCCCGGCAGGTCGAGGTCGGCCGGCATCTGCGCGCGGTGGAAGGCCTCGATGCGGGTAGCGGCGAGGGCCAGCGCGTCCAGCAGCGCGGGGTCCACGCTCGCGCAGGCGCGGTCCACCTCGTCCTCCGTCACGCGCAGCGCGCTCGCGTCGGCGGGCGCCCAGCCGTCGAGGCGCGCGGTCAGCTCCAGCAGCGCCGCGTCGCCGGACTGGCGCACCTGCGCGATGATGGCGGAAACGGCGGCATCCACCCGCGACGTCGTGTCGCGCCCATCTTCGATGATGGCGGCGAAGCGCGCCTCGAAACCGGCATCGGCCGTGGTCAGGCGCTGCATGCGAGGCCCTCGCGGAAGCGCGCGATCCAGCCGGCGATCTCCTCCGGCCTGGTCTTCAGCGCGGTGCGGTTGACGATGAGGCGCGAGGTGACGGGGGCGATCACCTCCGTCTCCACCAGCCCGTTGGCGCGCAGGGTCGAGCCGGTCTGCACCAGGTCCACGATGACGCGCGACAGGCCGAGCGAGGGGGCCAGCTCCATCGCGCCGTTCAGGTGCACCACCTCCGCCTGCACCCCGCGGGCGGCGAAGTGGCGGCGGGCGATGTTCGGGTACTTGGTGGCCACCGCGATGCGCGACCAGCGCGCAGGGTCGTCGCGGCCGGCCGTCTCCGCGCTCTCGGCCACGCTCACCCGGCAGGCGCCGATGCGCAGGTCGAGCGGGGCGTAGATCTGGTCCGTCTCGTACTCCAGCAGCACGTCGCCGCCGCAGACGCCGATCTGCGCGCCGCCATGCGCCACGAAGGCCGCCACGTCGAAGGGGCGCACGCGCACCACGTCCAGGCCGGGATGGTTGGTTTCGAAGCGCAGGCGGCGGCTGTCCTCGTCGTGGATGTCGGCGGCGGGCTCGATGCCCGCGGCGCGCAGCACGGGGCCGAGTTCCTTCAGGATGCGGCCCTTGGGCAGGGCCAGCACCAGCGGGCCGGGGGTGGCCGCGGCATCGGCTGGCGTCGGCAGGGGGCGGGGCAGGGTCATCCGGCCAGCCGCTCGATGTCGGCGCCCACGGCGGCCAGCTTGTCCTCCACGCGCTCGTAGCCGCGGTCGAGGTGGTAGACCCGGTTGACGATCGTCTCCCCCTCGGCCGCCAGCCCGGCGAGGATGAGCGAGACGGAGGCGCGCAGGTCCGTCGCCATCACCGGCGCCCCCGACAGCTTCGGCACCCCGCGCACGATGGCGCTGGAGCCGTGGAAGTTGATGCGCGCGCCCATGCGCATGAGTTCGGGGACGTGCATGAAGCGGTTCTCGAAGATGGTCTCGGTGATCATCGAGGCGCCCTCGGCCACGGTCATCAGCGCCATGTACTGGGCCTGCATGTCGGTGGCGAAGCCGGGGAATGGCTCGGTCATCACGTCGGCGCCGCGCAGGCCGTTGCGGCGGGTGACGAGCAGGCCGGTATGCGTCTCGGCCACGTCCACGCCGGCGTCGCGCAGCACGCGGGCGACGCTGCCCAGGTGCTCCAGCCGCGCGCCGTCCAGGTGCAGCTGGCCGCCGGTGATGGCGGCGGCGCAGGCGAAGGTGCCGGCCTCGATCCGGTCGGGCACGATGGGGTGGGTGGCGGGCAGCAGCGGCGCGCCGCCCTCGATCCGCAGCCGGTCGGTCCCGATGCCCTCGATGCGCGCGCCCATGCGCATCAGGCACATGGCGAGGTCGCCGATCTCCGGCTCGCGCGCGGCGTTGACCAGCTCCGTCTCGCCCTCCGCGAGGCAGGCGGCCATCAGCAGGTTCTCGGTCGCGCCGACGCTGACCTGGGGAAAGATGATGCGCGCGCCGCGCAGCTTGCCGCGCGCCTCGATGTAGCCGGCGGTGATCTCGATCTCCGCGCCCAGCTGCTCCAGCCCCTTGATGTGCAGGTCCACCGGCCGCGTGCCGATGGCGCAGCCGCCGGGCAGCGAGACGCGCGCGCGGCCGAAGCGCGCCAGCAGCGGCCCGAGCACGAGCACGGAGGCGCGCATCTTGCGCACGATGTCGTAGGGCGCCTCCAGCTCGGTCGCCGCGCCCGACATGGTGAGCGTGCGCGCGGCCTTGTCGTGCTCGACGGACAGCCCGTGGTGGCGCAGCAGCTGCGCCATGGTGGCGATGTCGGCCAGGTCCGGCGCGTTGGAGAGCACCAGCGGGCCGTCGGCCAGCAGGGCGGCGGCCATCAGCGGAAGTGCCGCGTTCTTGGCGCCCGAGATGGGGACGGAGCCCTGGAGCGGGCGGCCGCCGCGGATGCGGATTCTATCCACGTGTCAAAGCCTCGGCAGGGCCACGCCGCGCTGGCCCATGTACTTGCCCGCGCGGTCGGCATAGCTCACCTCGGGCGCGGATTCGCCCTTGAGGAACAGGAACTGGCAGATGCCCTCGTTGGCGTAGACCTTGGCCGGCAGGGGCGTGGTGTTGCTGATCTCGATGGTCACCTGGCCTTCCCATTCGGGCTCCAGCGGCGTCACGTTCACGATCAGCCCGCAGCGCGCGTAGGTGGACTTCCCCAGGCAGATCACCAGCACGTCGCGCGGGATGCGGAACCACTCCACCGTGTGGGTCAGCACGAAGGAGTTGGGCGGGATGATGCAGACCGGCCCCTTGCGGGTCACGAAGCCCGTCTCGCTGAAGTGCTTGGGGTCCACCAGCGCGTTGTCCACGTTGGTGAAGACCTTGAACTCGTCCGAGGCGCGGGCGTCGTAGCCGAACGAGGACAGGCCGAAGGAGATCACGCCCTCGCGCTTCTGCGCCTCGACGAAGGGCTCGATCATGCCGTGCTCCGTCGCCATGCGGCGGATCCAGTGGTCGGGCATGATGGGCATTCAGCGGTCCTTCGGGTCGTCCGTCGCGGGCGCGCGGGGGGCATCGGCGTCCGGCGCGGGATTAGCCCCATCCGCCGCCTTCCGTCCATCGGAGGCTTCCGCCTGCCGTGCGCGCGCCTGCGCCTTGCGCCGCTTCAGGTTCTCCCGCAGCGCCGCGGCCAGGCGCGCCTCGCGGTCGCTCATGGCGGCAGGCACAGCACGTCCTCATGGCCGACATGCGCGGAGAGCCGCCCGGCCGCGGCCTGCTCCAGCCGCGCCTCCTCCCAGTCCAGGATGCGGCGCCAGTCGCGCTTCTCGTGCAGCAGCGCGGCCTGGGCGTGGCCGTGCGCCAGCTCGCCCGCCATGGCGCCGTCGCGGCGGTGGATCACCCAGGGGCTGGGCGCGCGGTGCACGGCGTAGCCCT
>JALHNW010000131.1 GCA_022843345.1 Rubritepida sp.
CGGCGCGGGCGCCGCCTTCGGCCGGTTCATCGCCGCCTCGACATCCGCCTTCACGATGCGCCCATGCGGGCCGGAGCCCTGCACGCCGGCCAGGTCCAGCCCGGCCTGCTGCGCCATCCGCCGCGCCAGCGGCGAGGCGAAGACGCGGTCGCCATGCGGCGCGGCCGGCGCAGGGGGCGTGGCACCGCTGCTGGTCGGCATCGGCGGCGGCACCGGCTGCTCGGGGGCGCCAACCACGATGCCGCCCGCCGCCTCCACCGCCGCGAGCGCCGGGGCCTGCGAGGCGCTGGGCGCCGGCTTGGACGCGCCGTCGGGCACCGCCTCGCCCTTCTCCACCAGCACGGCGATCACGGCGTTGACCTTCACGCCCTCCGTGCCGCCGGGAACCACGATGCGGCCGAGGATGCCCTCGTCCACCGCCTCGACCTCCATGGTCGCCTTGTCGGTCTCGATCTCGGCGAGCACGTCGCCGGACTTCACCGCGTCGCCCTCGTTCTTCAACCAGCGCGCCAGCGTGCCCTCGGTCATGGTGGGGCTCAGCGCGGGCATCAGGATGTCGGTGGCCATGGCTGCGCTCCCCTCAGCGATACGTGACGTTGCGGGCAGCTTCCACCACCTGGTCGAGGCGCGGCAAGGCCAGCTTCTCCAGGTTCGCGGCGTAGGGCATCGGGACGTCGAGGCCCGTCACCCGTACCGGCGGCGCGTCCAGGTGGTCGAAAGCGTGCTCCATCACCTGCATCGCCACCTCCGAGCCGATGCCGGCGAAGGGCCAGCCCTCCTCCAGCGTCACCAGGCGGTTGGTCTTCTTCACGCTGCGCACGATCGTCTCGGTGTCCAGCGGGCGGATGGAGCGCAGGTTCACCACCTCGGCGCTGATGCCCTGCTCGGCCAGCTTCTCGGCCGCCTGCATCGCCATGCCGACCATGATGGAGAAGGCGACGATGGTCACGTCCGTGCCCTCGCGCTCCACCTTCGCCTTGCCGATCTCGAGCACGAACTCCTCGTCCGTCGGGCAGTCGAAGCTCTGGCCGTAGAGGATCTCGTTCTCGAGGAAGATGACCGGGTTCGGGTCGCGGATGGCGGCGCGCAGCAGGCCCTTGGCGTCCGCCGCGTTCCACGGAGCGATCACCTTCAGCCCCGGGCAATGCGCGTACCACGACGCGTAGCACTGCGAATGCTGGGCAGCGACGCGCGAGGCCGCGCCGTTCGGCCCGCGGAAGGTGATCGGGCAGCCCAGCTGCCCGCCGGACATGTACAGCGTCTTGGCGGCCGAGTTGATGATGTGGTCGATCGCCTGCATGGAGAAGTTGAAGGTCATGAACTCCACGATGGGCTTCAGCCCCGTGAAGGCCGCGCCCGTCGCCATGCCGGTGAAGCCGTGCTCGGTGATGGGCATGTCCAGCACGCGGCGCGGGCCGAACTCGTCCAGCAGCCCCTGGCTGATCTTGTAGGCGCCCTGGTACTGCCCGACCTCCTCGCCGATGAGGAACACGTCGGCGTCGCGACGCATCTCGGCGGCCATCGCGTCGCGCAGCGCCTCGCGCACCGTGATCGGCTTCACCGCGCCCCAGTCCTTCTCGGGCGCGGAAGCGATGGGCTGCGCGGCCACGGAGGGCTGCTTCGTCAGCGTCGCCGGCGCCTCGGCCTGCGGCAGGGGCGCGGCCTTCTCGCCGTGCGCGCCCGGGGGCGCCGCCTGGGCCGCCCCGCCCTCGCCGCCATCCAGCTCGGCGATCACGGAGTTGACGGCCACGCCCTCGGTCCCCTCGGGCACCAGGATGCGGGTCAGCGTGCCCTCGTCCACCGCCTCGACCTCCATGGTCGCCTTGTCGGTCTCGATCTCGGCGAGCACGTCGCCGGACTTCACCGCCTCGCCTTCCTTCTTCAGCCAGCGGGCCAGCTTGCCCTCGGTCATCGTCGGCGACAGCGCCGGCATCAGGATCGCGGCACCCATGACTACTTCGCCTCCACGAGGATGTCGGTCCACAGCTCGCCCTCGGGCGGCTCAGGGCTAGCCTGCGCGAAGTCGGCGCTGTCCTGCACGATTGCCTTCACCTCGTCGTCGATCGCCTTCAGCTCCGCCTCCGTCATGCCCAGCGCCAGCACCTCGGCGCGCGCCGTCTCCAGGCAGTCATGCTGCTCGCGCATCTTCTGCACCTCCTCGCGCGTGCGGTACTTCGCGGGGTCGGACATGGAGTGGCCGCGGTAGCGGTAGGTCTTCATCTCCAGCAGGTACGGGCCCAGCCCGGCGCGGCAATGCGCCACCGCGCGCTGCGCCGCCTCGAAGACGGCCTGCACGTTCATGCCGTCCACCTGCTCGCCCGGGATGCCCCAGGGCGCGCCGTTCCTCGAGAGATCGCGTGAGGCGGAGGCGCGCTCGACGCTCGTGCCCATGCCGTACTTGTTGTTCTCGATCACGAAGATGCAGGGCAGCTTCATCAGCGCCGCCAGGTTGAAGCTCTCGAAGACCTGGCCCTGGTTGGACGCGCCCTCGCCGAAATACGCGACGGCGACGCGCCCGTCCTGCCGGTACCAGTTGGCGAAGGCCAGCCCGGCGCCGAGCGCGACCTGCGCGCCGACGATGCCGTGCCCGCCGTAGAACCCCTTCTCGCGCGAGAACATGTGCATGCTCCCGCCCTTGCCCTTGGAATAGCCGCCGATGCGCCCGGTCAGCTCGGCCATCACGCCGCGCGCCTCCATGCCGGTCGCCAGCATGTGCCCGTGGTCGCGGTAGGAGGTGATGACCTGGTCACCCTCCTTCAGCGCCAGCTGGATGCCGACCACCACGGCCTCCTGGCCGATGTAGAGGTGGCAGAAGCCGCCGATCAGCCCCATGCCGTAGAGCTGGCCGGCCTTCTCCTCGAAGCGGCGGATCAGCAGCATGTCCCGATAGGCCTTGACCGTCTGCTCACGGTCCATCGCCGGTTTCGTCGTGGCCTTGCTGCGGCGCTTGATGGCGGGATCGGCGGGCATGCGGCACCTCTCGGACGGATGCCTCCGATCTACGCAAGCAGGGGCGCTTCCGCAAGCTCACGATCTTGCGAAAACCCGCGGTATTGCGCCGCAAAATGCCGATTAACCGGATTTCAGTTCACAGGCGGAGGCGATGCTGCATTGCACCCAAGCATGGTCAGAACAGGCGCTGCCCCGGCTGGTAGGGGATCACGATCTCCTCGCGCTGCGTCATGTTCAGCAGCGCCCGCGCCCGCTCCTCCAGCTGGTCGCGGTCGATCGTGGCACCGCGCAGGGCGTTCACCCGCCGCTCCGCCGCCTCGCGCTCCGCCGTCGCCCGCGCCAGCTCGGTGCGCGCCTCGGCGATCTGCACCACGCGCGCCTCGCGCGCGATCAGCCCGCGCTCGCCATGCGAGGCGTGCCAGATGAAGAAGCCCGCCAGCGACGACAGCACGACCGGCGCCGCCATCAGCTTCAGCGCACGGCCGATGGCCCTGCGGATGCGCACCATGTGGAAACCCCCAAACCCCCAAGGCGCGCCCTCCCCCGAGGCCGCGCCATCCCGCATCATCCACCCGCGATGGTGAAGATGTCCAGAACGATCAGCGCTTCAGCACCGTCCGCCCGGCGTAGCGCGCCGCCGGGCCCAGATCCTGCTCGATGCGGATCAGCTGGTTGTACTTGGCCAACCGGTCGGAGCGCGACAGCGAGCCGGTCTTGATCTGCCCGCAGTTCGTCGCCACCGCGAGATCGGCGATGGTGCTGTCCTCCGTCTCGCCCGAGCGGTGCGACATCACGGCGGTGTAGGCCGCCTTGTGCGCCGTCTCCACCGCCTCCAGCGTCTCGGTCAGCGTGCCGATCTGGTTGACCTTCACCAGGATGGAGTTCGCCGTCCGCGTGTCGATCCCCTGGCGCAGCCGCTCGGTGTTGGTCACGAACAGGTCGTCGCCCACCAGCTGCACCGTGGCGCCCAGGCGCTCGGTCAGCAGCTTCCAGCCCGCCCAGTCGTCCTCGGCGCAGCCATCCTCGATGGAGATGATCGGCCACTTCGCGCACAGCGCCGCCAGGTAGTCCACCATGCCGGCGGAATCGAGGGTCTTGCCCTCGCCCTCCATGGCGTAGCTGCCGCCGTGGAAGAACTCGGTGGAGGCGCAGTCCAGCGCCAGCATCACGTCCTCGCCCAGCCGGTGGCCGGCCTTCTCGCAGGCGCGGGCGATGAACTCCAGCGCCTCGTCGGCGCTCTTGAGGTTGGGCGCGAAGCCGCCCTCGTCGCCCACGTTGGTGTTGTGGTGCGCGTCGTGCAGCGCGCCCTTCAGGCTGGCGAAGATCTCGGCGCCGATGCGGCACGCCTCGGCCACCGTGCCGGCGGCGACCGGCATCACCATGAATTCCTGGATGTCGATCGGGTTGTCGGCATGCTTGCCGCCGTTGATGATGTTCATCATCGGCACCGGCAGGGTGCGCGCGAAGGCGCCGCCGACGTAGCGGTACAGCGGCAGCCCGTGCGCCTCGGCCGCCGCACGCGCCACGGCGAGCGACACGGCCAGCGTGGCGTTCGCCCCCAGCCGCGCCTTGTTGGGCGTGCCGTCCAGCTCCAGCATCACCCCGTCGATCTTGACCTGCTCGTGCGCGTCCATGCCGCCGATGGCGTCGAAGATCTCGCCCTCGATGTTCGCCACCGCCTTGAGCACGCCCTTGCCGCCGAAGCGGGCCGTGTCGCCGTCGCGCAGCTCCACCGCCTCGTGCGCGCCGGTGCTGGCGCCCGAGGGCACCATGGCCCGCCCGCGCGAGCCGTCGTCCAGCACCACCTCCGCCTCCACGGTCGGGTTGCCGCGGCTGTCCAGGATCTCGCGGGCGATGATGTCGGCGATGGCGGGCATTGGGGCGCTCCTGCGTGTGCTGCACCGCGGATAGGCGGGCTTGCCCCGCTGGACAAGGGGGCCGGGCGCGCCGCACAACATCGCCATGCAGCAGGACATGGCGCCCCGCCCGCGCCCCGCCTTCGCCGACGACCTTCCCGCCAGCCGCGCCCATGCGCTGGCCCTGCTGGCGCGCGGCGTGGCGGACCGGCGCTCGCCCTTCCACACCCCCACGCTGGCCACCATCGGCCTGGACGGCGCCCCGCGCGCCCGCACCGTGGTGCTGCGCGGCTTCGACCCGGCGCGGCGCATCCTGCGCCTGCACACCGACGCGCGGGCCGCGAAGTTCGCCGAGCTGTCGCGCGACGGCCGGGCCGAGTTACATCTTTACGATGCCGGCGCGCAGGTGCAGCTGCGCCTGTCCGGCATCGCCACGCCCCACCACGCGGATGCCGAGGCCGACGCCGCCTGGGTCGCCAGCCGCCCGGCGTCGCGCCGCGTCTACGCCATCGAGCCCGGCCCCGGCACGCCCGTCGCCGAGCCGCCCCCAGCCCCGCAGGACGCGGAGGCGGGGCAGGCCCATTTCGCGGTGATCCTGCTGCGCTTCGACCGGCTGGAATGGCTCTGGCTCTGCGCCACCGGCCATCGCCGCGCCCGCTTCACCTGGCAGCCGGAGGCGATGACGTGGCTGGCGCCCTGACCCCCGAGGCCATCCGCGCCGAGATCCTGCGCCAGATCGCAGGCCGCGGCGCCGGCAGGAGCATCTGCCCTTCCGAGGTCGCCCGCGCCCTGGCGCCCGATGACTGGCGACCCCTGATGGGCCGCGTGCGGCAGGAAGCGGCGGCGCTGGCCGGGGCCGGGCAGCTGCGAATCCTGCGTAAGGGCAAGCCGGTGGCGCCGGCGGCGATGCGCGGCGTCATCCGCCTCGGGCCGCCGGGGTGAGGCTGCCGTTCCTCCGCGCGCGCCCGGCGCCCGCCGCGGTGGCGGAACGTCCGCAGCGC
>JALHNW010000132.1 GCA_022843345.1 Rubritepida sp.
CCGCCGTCCAGCGTGTCGGCGCCGTTCCCGCCGGTCTGCACGTCGTCCCCGCCGCGGCCGAGCAGGTGGTCGCGCCCCGCGCCGCCGAACAGGCCTTCCGCGCCGTCCAGCCCCTGCACCCGCGCATCCGCGCCGTTCGAGAAGAAGCGGCCCAGCGCGTCGAGCTGCGACAGCCGGGCGGCGGCGCCGTCGGGCGTCACCTGCACGTAGGCCTGCGCGGTGGTGTCGGCCCGCAGCGCCAGGTTCTGGATCCGCAGGTCGCCCGCCGGGGCCGCGTCGGCGGCCTGGAAGGCCAGGGCGTCGGTGCCGTGCCGCGCCTCCAGGAACTCGGCCAGCGCGTCCTGCTCGGTGCCCTTGGCGGCGAAGGTGGCCGCGCCATCCCCCAGCGCGGCGTCGTTCAGCAGGTTCACGCGCGAGCCGGCGATGGTGTAGGCGGCCAGGGGGTAGCCGTCGCCGCCGCCCGCCAGGAAGTCGAGCGTGACCATGCGGATCACGCGGCTTCCGTCGCCCTGGAGCACGCCGCCGCTGACGATCGTGTCGGCGATCGAGCCGTCCTCGTTCAGCAGCACCAGGGACTGGATGCGCTGGCCTTCGGTGGTGACGGCGCCGGTGCCGGCGTTCACCACCTGCGCGGCCTTCGTGGGGTCGAAGGAGAAGGACGCGCCGCCCACCTGCGCGAACTGGCCGGGCGTGGCGGTCGGCGTCCAGCCCGCCACCGCGTGCTCGAAGATGCGCTCGAGGTTGGCAGCGGAAACGCTGATGATCGAGAGGTTGTTGTTGAAGCGCAGGCTGTTCTCGATGTCGAGCTGCGACACCGCGCCCCCGGGCTTGCCGGCGGCGGGGTTGGCGAGCGGCGGCAGCTCCGCGGGCACCGGCTGGCCCAGCACGGCGCCGATCTCGGCGCGGATGCCGCCGCCGTTCTTGAAGGACAGCATCACGCCCGGATCCACCTGCTTCGCCACGAACAGGTTGGCGTCGGCGGTGAGGTTGCCGAGGTTCGTCTCCTCCGAGCGCACCTCGTTGCGCCGCCCCTCCAGGAACACGTCGGTGAAGCCAAGCACGTTGCCGTCCTTGGCCGCGATGACGGACTGGATGGCGGTGGTGACCTGGCGCACCTCGCCGCCGCGCGTGCCGTCGGCGTAGGCGTCGTCCGCGCCCCAGAGGGCGGCGACGTTCGCGTCCGTGGTGGCGACGGGCCCGTTCAGCGCGGCGTCGGGCGCGCCGGTGATGACGCCGTTCGCGTCGAAGTCCAGCACCAGCCGGCCGACATAGGAGTACTCGCCCGCGGTGGAGACGATGGCGACCGGGTTGCCGTCCGCCCCCGTGCGGAACACGGGGTAGCCCTCCGCCGCCGCATCGCCCGGGCGCAGCGCGTCGCCGCCGTCGGCGAAGACGGTGTGCGAGCCGGCGGAGACGATCACGTCCACGCCGCGCAGCAGCGGCGCCAGCGCCAGCTCGTTGGCGTATTGCTGGAGGTGGGACAGCAGCACGATCTTGTTGATGCCCTGCGCCTGCATCTGGTCCACCCAGGGCTGCAGGATCTGCGCCAGCTCCGCCATGTTGTCGCGGCCCCCGTCGCCCGCGGGGTCGAGCACACGCACGCCGCCGGTGGTGGAGATCGAGGCCAGCACCTGCGTGGTCAGGCCCAGCACGCCGATGGTCTGGCCATTCTCGACGATGGTGGTCCAGGGGGCGATCTGCGCGTCCGCCGCCTCGGCCGCCACCGCGTTGTTGGAGGACAGGTCGGAGGCGCGGGTGGCGTAGGTCGAGGCCTCGCGCAGCGTGGTGGTGAAGAGCGGGTTCAGCGAGGATTCGCCCGCGAAGGACAGGTTGGCCGACAGGTAGGGGAACTGCGCGCCGATGTTGGTGACGCGCGCGCCCGGCGTGGCGCCGGTGGTGTTCGCGGTGAAGTCGGTGAAGGCGGCCAGCGGGTTCGGGCCCAGGTCGAAGTCGTGGTTGCCCAGCACGCTGGCCTGGATGCCGATGGCGTTGAGGATGGCGATGTCGGCCGCGAAGAAGGGCGAGGAGGCGCCGGCCAGGCTGGACAGCGTGCCCGCGGCCAGGCCCAGCGACTGCTCGTAATAGGCGCGCAGCACGGGGACCAGCGCGGCGTCCGTGCCCGCCGCGCCGAAGGGGCCGGGGATGACGTTGTCGCCGCCGCTCAGCGTGATGGAGTTCGGCAGCGCGTCCTCCAGCTTGTCCACGATGGCGGCGAAGCGGTCGGCGCGGCCGGTGGCCAGCAGCCCCGCCTCGAAGTCGGAGGCGTGAAGGATCTGGAGGCGATACGTGCCGGTGCCGCCGGCGGCGATGTCCACCACGCTGGTCGTGCCGCTCACCTCGTTGGCGATGGCGAGGCCGGGCGTCGGGCCGGGGATGAAGGCGCTGGTCTCGGGCGCCGCGTCGCCCGGCACGCGGATGATGCCGGCGTAGGTGACCTGCGTCGGGCCTTCGATGCGGAAGGCGATGTTGGCGTTCGCGCGCTCCAGCCCCACGAAGGCGTGCAGCACGCCGTCCACCTCGCCGAGCGTGACGTGCTCGGGCTCCGATCCCTTGTTGTCGGAGCGCGCGTCGTCGTACAGCGCGGGGAATTGCGAGGCGATCACCTGGTCGATCAGCTGGCCGCTGTCGTAGACGCGCGTGAGCGTCGGCGCCGCCTCCCTGCCGCCCACCTGCCAGATGGAAAGCGAGCGCGTGCCGATGACGTTCAGCACGTCCAGGTCGCCGTCGCCATCCGTGTCGCCGGCCCACTTGGTGACCTGCAGGCGGCCGAGGTCGGCATCGCCGCGGCGGCCCTGCACCTGCGCCAGCAGCGCGGGGTCCAGCGCGGGGTTGCCCGCGGTGGCGGCGGAGCCGGTGGCGGGGACGAGGCTGGCGATCGTCACCATCTCGTCGAAGGCGCCGCCGTATTCGCGCGCGTCGCCCTCGTTGGCGGTGACCAGGTAGGTGACGCCGCCCTGCACGAAGGAGGCGACGGCGTCGGGCATGTGCAGGCCCTGGATGGGCACCTGGCGGATGTTGGGCCCGCCGTCGCGGTCCGACGTGTCGATGCCGTTGCCGGGCAGCGCGTGGTTGACCGCGCCCAGCGGGATGACGGAGACCCAGGCCTCGGCCGCGAGGTCGAACACGGCGATGGAATTGGCTTCCTGCAGCGTCACGTAGGCGCGGGTGCCGCTGACGGTGATGTATTCCGGCTCGAAATCCGTCGAGGGCAGCGCGGTGTCGGCGGCGCCGAAGCCGTTGGCGATCTTCACGCCCAAGGCCTCCAGCGCGGCGCGCTGCGCGTCGAAGGCCTCGAAGCCGAAGAAGCGCGAGGTCCAGGAGGCGACGTCCACGATGGCGAGGCCGCCGGGCGCGTCGGTGGCGTAGCCCGCCGTCGGCTCGGCCTCCACCGCCACCAGCAGCTTCGTGCCGTCGGGGGTGAAGGTGATCATGTCGGGCACCACGCCCACCGTGGTGGCGGCGCGGAAGGTGGCGGCGGTGCCGGCGGCGTCCAGCGTGAAGGCGGCGACCACGCCTTGGCTGCCGGCCGGGCTGCCGTCGAAGGCCACGGCCAGCGTGTTCCCGCTGACCGCCACGGAATTGCCGGTGCCGAGCGCGGAGACGCCGGCGGGCAGCGTGATGGCGGATTTGGGGATGGAGAAGGCGAGCGCGCCGGTGTCCACGTCCAGCGCGTCCACGCCATTCGTGCCCATGACGAAGAGCAGGCCGCGGGCCGCGTCGTGGATCACCACCTCGCTGTTGCCGGCCGCGCCCCCGGCCAGGGTGGCGTTGGACACGGTGAAGACCGTGGTCGTGTCGAGCAGGCCGGACATGCGCATCCCCTGGATTGGCGGTTGCGCGTGGTTAACCGGCGGGCTCGTTCAGGTCTTGGTAAGGTCCGGGTCGGTTCGGTGAAGCTTTGGTGAAGGGGTCACCCCTTCCCCAGCAGCCAATCCGCCTGGTCGCGCAGCTCGCCCAGCAGCCGGCGGTGCAGCGCCTCGCGCGCTGCCTGCACCTCCTCGCGCGGCGGCGGGGGGTGGATGGCGCGCTCAAGCACCGCCAGGAACTCCACCCCGCCCGGCTCGTGCATGTCCTTCAGGCGCCAGGGGCTCAGGCCCATGGCGCGGGCTTCCAGCAGCAGCAGCTCGAAGCTCGCCGGCGTGAAGGTCCAGGCGTGGACGTCGTGGTAGGCGCCGCCCTCGTCGTCGTAGGCGGCGCACAGCGCGTGCACCTCGGCGGGCGCGGCGATGATGGCGAAGGGCACCGCCTCGCCCTTCACCCAGGCGCGGCCCTCGTCATCCGTGCGGCGGGCGGACAGGCCGGTGCTGTCGTACACCGCCGCCAGCCGGTGCTTGGGCCGCGGGCGCAGGTGCGCCTCCAGGAACTGGCCGACGGTGGAGACGGGGCGCAGCGCGTCGAAGCACAGGCGCTTGTCGGGCACCGCCAGCACCAGGTGGCCCGCGGGCGCCAGCAGCCGGTCGGCCGAGGCGAGCAGCCCGATCGGGTCCAGCAGGTGCTCGATGACGTGGGAGGCGATGATGGAATCGTAGGTGCCGTGGGTGTCGGCCGGGATGGCGTCGTGCAGCGCCCCGCCCTGCCAGACCACGTCCACCTCCTCGATCCGCGCGTGGTCGTGCGCGGCGTATTTCGCGCGCAGGGTGGCGGCGTCGGCGTGGTCCACCACCAGGGTCGGCCAGCCCTCGCGCTTGGGCGCGATGGGCGAGATCGAGGCGCCGACCTCGATGATGCGCGGCGGCTGCAGGCGCAGCCCGTCGAGGAGGAAGGCGCGTCGGTCCATGGCGCGCAGCATAGCGGCGATGGCCGCCCCAACGCGAGGGGCGCGCCGCGCGTTGGGGCGGCATGCACCACATCCGCCTCGGGCACGGCCCGGACCTGCTCCTGCTGCACGGCCTGGGCTCCTCCCATCGCGGCTGGGCGCCGCTGCTGCCCCTGCTGGAGCCGCATTTCCGGCTGACGGTGCCGGACCTGCCGGGCTTCGGGCGCACGCCCCTGCCGCCCGCGCCGCTGTCCATTCCCGTGCTGGCCGACGCGGTGGAGGGCTTCATGGACGCGCAGGGGCTGCGCGGGGCGGCGGTGGCCGGCTTCTCCATGGGCGGGCAATTGGCGCTGGAGCTGGTGCGGCGCGGCGCGGCCGGGCCGGTCGTGGCGCTGGCCCCCGGCGGCTTCTGGATGGGGTGGGAGCGCGCGTGGATCGCCGGCAACATCTCCGCCGGGCTGGCCATGGTGCGCGCCATCAAGCCCATGCTGCCCGCCGTCGCCGCGCTGCCGGCCACCCGCGCGCTGCTGTTCGCGCAGTTCTGCGCCCGGCCCTGGGCGGTGGCGGCCGACGTGGCGCATGACGAGGCGAAGGGCGAGGCCGAGGCGCCGGGCACCGACCCCATGCTCGCGCAGCTCGTTTCCGCGCCGATGCAGCCGGGGCTGGAGGCGGGCGAGGCGCCCCGCGCGCCCGTGCTGATCGCCTGGGGGCGGGAGGACCGGGTGCTGCTGCCCAGCCAGGCCCCGCGCGCCCAGGCGGCCTTCCCCGGCTCGCGGCTGGAATGGGTGGCCCGCGCCGGGCACTACATCCACTGGGACCAGCCGGGCGAGGTTGCGCGGATGGTGCGGCTGCATTGCGGGGCGCAGGCCTTGCTGGCGGCGCCGGGCTGAGTGCTGGCGGCGCCGGCCTGAGTGGTGGCGGTGCCCGTCTAGAGCATGCTGTCTTTTGAAGGAATCGGGATTCCGGCGCGGCTGAGTTTCTGATTCAAGCTTCCTGCTGGGCAGGAGGCCAGTGGGGATGCGGCCATACTCTGATGATCTGCGC
>JALHNW010000133.1 GCA_022843345.1 Rubritepida sp.
CCAGCGTGACGATCATGCACAGGATCGTGAAGGGCACGCCGACCTTCACGAAGTCGCCGAAGCCGTAGCCCGCCGGCCCCACCACCAGCGTGTTCACCGGCGAGGAGACCGGCGTCATGAAGGCGCAGGACGCCGCCAGCGCCACCGTCATGGCGAAGGGATAGGGCGAGAAGCCCAGGTCCTGCGCCACCGCGATGGCGACGGGCGCCATCAGCACCGCCGTCGCCGTGTTCGAGATGAACAGGCCCAGCGAGGCGGTGAGGATGAACAGCGTCAGGAGGATCATCCGCGGCGAGGCGTTGCCCGCCAGGCCCACGACGAAATCCGCCGCCAGGTCCACCCCGCCCGTGCGCTGCAGCGCGATCGAGAAGGGCAGCATGCCCACGATCAGCAGCACCGTCTTCCAGGAGATGGCGCGGTAGGCGCTGGTCATGTCCACGCAGCCGAAGGCGCCCATCAGCAGGCAGCCGATCAGCGCCGCCTGGGCGTTGGGCACGATGCCGGAGACCATGAGGCCGATGGTCACCGCCAGCGCCAGCAGCGCGTGCGGCGCGCGGTCGGGCACCGGCAGGGCGTCGGCCGATTCCTGCGGGAGGTTCAGCAGCACCAGCTCGTCCTGGTGGGACTGCATCTTCTCCATGTCGCTCCAGAAGCCGAAGAGCAGCATGGTGTCGCCCACCTTCAGCGGCGTGGTGAGCAGCCTGTCCGACAGCACCTTGTTGCCCCGGCGCAGGCCGATCGCCGTCAGCCCTTGCTCGGAGCGCAGGCGGGCCTGGAGGATCGTGTGGCCCAGCAGCGCGGATTCCGAGGGCACCACGGCCTCGACCATGCCCACCACCTGGGTGCGGCTGGTGAAGTAGCGCCCGCCCGCGCCCAGCGGCATCGGCTCCAGCCCGTAGGTGTTGGCGACGGGGCCGATGTGCTGGTCCTCGCCCTGCAGGTCCAGCAGCAGCACGTCGCCCGTCTCCAGCACCGTGGACGCGGAAGGGCGGGCGACGTCGGTGCCGAAGCGGCGCGGGCGCTCGATGGCCAGGATGTTGATGCCCTGCTCGCGCAGCCCCAGTTCGCCGAGCGGGCGGCCGAGCAGGGGGGAGTTCTCCAGCACCTTCGCGCGGTGCTCGCGGTCGGGCACGTCGTAGGCGGTGATCCAGTCGCGCAGGGACTTGCCGCCGCTGCCCGCACCGGGCGCCGCCTTCGCGCCGCCGAGGAAGCGGCGGGCGAACACCATGTATGCCACGCCCATCAGCAGGAAGGCCACGCCGAAGGGCGTGATGGTGAAGAAGCCGAAGCCCTCCGTGCCCGCGCGCTGGAGTTCGCTGTGCACCACGAGGTTGGGCGCGGTGGCGACCAGCGTGACCATTCCCGAGGACAGCGCGGCCATGGAGAGCGGCATCATCAGCTGGCGCGGCGAGGTGCCGGTGTTCTGGCAGATCCGCAGCACGACGGGGATGAAGATCGCCACCACCGCGGTGGAGGAGAGCACCGCGCCGAGCACGCCCACCACCAGCATCAGCAGGACGAGCATCTTCGTCTCGTTGTCGCCGCCGCGCTGGAACAGCCAGTCGCCCGCCATGCGCGCGATGCCCGTCCGCACCAGCCCGTCGCCCACCACGAACAGGGCGGCGATGAGCACCACGGCGGGGTCGGCGAAGCCCGCCAGGGCCTCGCCAACGGTGATGACGCCGGTGAAGGGCAGCAGCACCATCATCAGAACCGCCACCGCATCCATGCGCGGCTTGTTGACGATGAACATCCCCACCGCCGCGGCCAGCAGAGCGATGACGATGAGGAGGTCGGTGTTCATGGCGTTCAGATGCCCCAGGGAAGCCCGAGCAGGAACCAGCCGACGAGGAACACGGTCCAGACCACGCTGAGGATGACCACGTAGGGCAGCATCAGCGCGATCACCGTGCCGACGCCCGCATCCTTCTGGTACTTGATGGCGAAGGTGACGATCATGGCGAAGTAGGCGTTGAGCGGCGTGATGGCGTTCATCGGGCTGTCGCCGACGCGGTAGGCCGCCAGCACCGCCTCCGGCTCCACGCCCAGCTGCATCAGCAGCGGCACGAAGACGGGCGCGAAGATCGCCCACTTGGCGATGGCGGCCGTGATGATGAGGTCGAGCCCGAACACCGCCACCACGAACCCGATGATCAGCGCCACGGGCGGCAGGTTCATCGTCTTGAGGATGTCGGCCATCGAGACGGCGGCCAGCGTCGCCATGTTGGTGTAGTTGAAGTGGGCGATGAACTGGCTGATCACCAGCAGCAGCAGGATCAGCCCGGCCAGGCCGCCGATGCTCTTGGTCATCGCGGCTATGGCGTCGTTGGTCGTCCTCATCGTGCCCGCGCCGCGGCCGTAGCAGATGCCGCAGACCATGAAGATGAAGGCGATGGTGACGATCAGGCTGTTCATGAAGGGCGTGGCGCCGATCAGCGCCCCCGTCTCGGCGTGGCGCAGCGGCGCGCCGGGCGGCAGGGCGAGCAGCAGCACGAAGCCGACGGAGGCCAGCAGCCCCCAGCCGGCCATCCGCAGGCCACGCGATTCCGCGTCGCTCATCGCGTTCTCACCCGGCACGACGTAGTCGCCGGTGTAGGCGCCCAGGCGGGGTTCGATGATGCGCTCGGTGATGAGCGCGATCAGCACGGTGAGCATCAGCGTCGAGCCGATGGCGAACCACAGGTTGGCGGCGAGGTCTATCGTCGCGTTGGGGTTCACCAGGCGGATGGCGTCGTTGGTGATCTCTGTCAGGATGCCGTCCACCGGCACGATCAGCACGTTCACCAGGAAGGCCGCGGCCACCGAGGCGAAGCCCAGCGCCAGCCCCGCGAGCGGATGCCGCCCCACCGACATGAAGGCGGCCGCGGCGAGCGGGATCAGCACCAGGTAGCCGGCATCGGCCGCCACGGAGGAGAGGATGCCCACGAAGCACAGGATGTAGGTGAGAGCGGCAGGCGGGGCGATCAGCACCAGCTTGCGGATCAGCGCCTTCACCAGCCCCGCTTCCTCGGCGACGCCCACGCCGACCATGGCGATGATGATCACGCCCACCGCATTGAAGCCCATGAAGTTGGCGACCACGCCGGTGTACATGAAGCGGATGCCCTCCACCGTCAGCAGCGAGCGCGCGGCGGTGGTCTGCGTCTCGATGTCGCCGGTGGCGGGGTTGTAGGCCTGGAAGGTCACGCTGGCGCCGAGCGCGCCCAGCAGGGCGGACAGCGCGATCACCAGCACGATGAGGTAGACGAAGATCATCACCGGGTGCGGCACGCGGTTGCCGACGCGCTCCACCGCGTCGAGCAGGCGCTGCATGGCGCCGCCCTGCGCCGCGGGCGCGCTCACCGCGACAGCGCCGCGAGGATGCGGACCCAGGAGCGGATGCCCTTCTGGAAGCAGCGCAGGTCGTATTTCTCGTTGGGGCTGTGGATGCGGTCATCCTCCAGCCCGAAGCCGGCCAGGATCACGTCCATGCCCAGGTGGCGCTTGATGTCGCCGGTGACCGGGATGGAGCCGCCGCCGCCGATGAAGAAGGCGTCCCGCCCCCATTCGGCGGACAGCGCCTCGCGCGCCTTGCCGAAGGCGGGGTCGTCGATGGGGAAGCCGATGGCCTGGCCCGAGCCGTGCTCCTTGAACTCCACGCGGCAGTCGGCTGGGATGCGCGCCTGCACGAACTCGCGGAAGTTGCGGCGGATGGCGTGCGGGTCCTGGTCGAACACCAGGCGGAAGCTGACCTTGGCGCTGGCCACCGCGGGGATGACGGTCTTGAATCCCTCGCCCTGGTAGCCGCCGCCCATGCCGTTGATCTCGGCGGTGGGGCGCGACCAGGTCTGCTCCAGCACGCTGCGGCCTTTCTCGCCCGCCGGGACGGACAGGCCCACCGCACCGAGGAACTTGGCCTCGGAGAAGGGCAGCGCCTCCCACTGCGCCTTCAGCGCCGGCGGCAGCTCCGGCACGCCGTCGTAGAAATGCGGGATGGTGACGCGGCCGTCGGCGTCGTGCAGGTCAGCCAGGATGCGCGCCAGCACGCGGTTGGGATTGGCGGCCGCGGAGCCGTAGAAGCCGGAATGCAGGTCGCGGTCGGCGGCGTGGACGAAGATCTCCTCCCCGCACAGGCCGCGCAGCATGGTCGAGATGGCCGGCGTCTCGGCGTCCCACATGTTGGTGTCGCAGATCAGGCCGATGTCGGCCTTCAGCTCCTCCGCGTGGGCTGCCAGGAAGCCGGGCAGGTTCACGCCGCCCGATTCCTCCTCACCCTCCAGCAGCACGGTGATGCCCAGCGGCAGCTCGCCCGTCACCTCCTTCCAGGCGCGGCACGCCTCGATGAAGGTCATCAGCTGGCCCTTGTCGTCCGCGCTGCCGCGGCCGGTGATCACCTGCCGGCCGTCCAGCATGGCGATGGAGGGCTCGAAGGGGTCGCGGTCCCACAGCTCCAGCGGGTCCACCGGCTGCACGTCGTAATGGCCATAGAACAGCGCGGTCGGCTTGCCGGGCGCGTGCAGCTTCGCCAGCACGATGGGGTGCCCCGGCGTGTCGCAGACCCGCGCCTCGAAGCCGATGCCCCGCAGGTCGGCCGCGTGCCACTCGGCGCAGGCGCGCACCTCGCCGGCATAGGCGGGGTCCGTCGAGATGGACTTCATGCGCAGCGTGGCGAAGAGCCGCTCCAGCGCCGCATCCATGTTGGCGTCGGCCTTCGCCAGCACCGACTCCACGCGCGATTCCATCGGGGTGTGTCCCATCTGCCTTGCCCCTCCCAGGGATTTGGCAGGGAGCCTACACCCGCGCGCCCCCCGGCGCATGAACAATGGGTGCCCGGGGTGTGCTCAGCGTCCGCGCCCGCCGCGGGGGTGCTGCATGATCCAGGCGTCGCCGGCGCGGCCCTGCTCGCGGCCGTGCTCGAACAGGGCGCGCATGTAGTCCGGGTCGAAGGCCTCGCGGCGGCCGGCGCGGAAGGCGGGGGCGATGCGGGCCAGGCGGAACTCCAGCCCGTCGCGGTCGGCCAGCAGGGCGATGCGGTTGATGTCGCCCAGCCCGCTGAAGTGCAGCAGCGTGGCGGCCGAGCGCCGCGCGATGCTGAACAGCCCCAGCCGCGTGCTGTCCGGGTCCGCCTCCAGCCGGCCGTTGCGGATGACGTGCACGGTGCGCCGGCGCTCTCCCGTGCCGTCGAAGCCGGGCGGGTAGAGGAAGACCTGCGTGGAGGCGCCGCCATCCACGTGCATCTCCTGGTAGGAGCGGCCCTCGTGCTCCACGCCGATCATCACCGGCGGGAAGGCGCCGGGGATGGAGGCGGAGGCCAGCAGGATGCGCCGGAACAGCTCCAGCGCCAGCGGGTGGCCGGAGGCGGCGATGGCGCCGATGTTCCACACCACCGGCCGCTGCAGGTCGAGGTTGGTGGTGCCGATCAGCAGCAGCCGGCCCCGCGCATATTCGGCGGCGATGGCGGCCAGCATCGCCTCGTCCGCCTGGCGCGAGATCAGGCGGTACAGCGGCGAGGTGTCGGCCAGCGCCTCGCCGAACAGGATGGCGATGGGCAGCCGGCGCATCAGCAGCAGGTCTGTCGGCATGGAGGCGATGAAGACCTCGGCCAGCCGGTCGTCATAGGCGGGACCCAGGAAGGCGAAGGGCGCGATCAGCGCGCCGGCCGAGATGCCGGTGACCACGTCGAAGGAGGGGCGGTCCCCGCGCTCGGTCCAGCCCTTCAGCAGCCCGGCGCCGAAGGCCCCGTTGTCGCCCCCGCCGGACAGGGCGAGGAAGTGCCCC
>JALHNW010000134.1 GCA_022843345.1 Rubritepida sp.
AGCAGGAGCCGGCGACCACCGCGCAGGCGCCCTGCGCGGGCGGAAGTGCCGCGGCGTCCGCGCGCTCGGGCAGCAGGCCGGCGCGGCGGAAGTTCCCCGGCAGGCCCATGGCGATGCCGCTGCCGCCGGTGACCAGCGCGTGCTGCGCGCAGGCCGCGCCCAGCGCCATGAGGTGCTCGTCGGTGACGGCGTCGGCGATGGCCAGGCGCTTGCCCCATTCGGCCAGCTTCGACATCTCGCGCCGGATCGCCGCCTCGCCCCCCTCGACGACGGCGAAGGGGATGAGGCCGACGCTGCCGCCGCACTGGCGCGCGAGAACGCGGACCAGGTTGGGGTCCGTCATCGGCGTCAGCGGGTGGTCCTGCATGCCGCTCTCGCTCAGCAGCGCGCCGCCCACGAAGAGGTGGCCCTGGAAGACGGTGCGGCCATTGGTCGGGAAGGCGGGGCAGGCGATGGCGAAGCCCGATTGCAGCCGCTGGAGCAGCGCCTCGGCCACCGGGCCGATGTTGCCCGCATCCGTGCTGTCGAAGGTGGAGCAGTACTTGTGCAGGATCTGCCTGGCACCCGCGGCCAGCAGGGCCTCGCAGGCGGCCAGCGACTGCGCGACGGCCTCGGCGGGGGGGATCGTGCGCGACTTCAGGGCGATGACGACGGCGTCCGCCTCGGGCAGCGCCCCGTCGGGGACGCCGATCACCTGCACGGTGCTCATGCCGTTGCGGACGAGGGTGGAGGCCAGGTCGGTGGCGCCGGTGAAGTCGTCGGCGATGCAGCCGAGCAGGGGCATGGGGGCGGTCCTCTTGAAGCCGGGGCAGTTGCGCGCAACATGCCCGCCATGCGCGACCCACGCCACCCGCCCCTGCTGGACATGACGCCCGAGGGCGAGTTCCGCGACCCGCCGCGCCCCTCGCGGCTGGACCGCATCCTGGCGAAGACCGGCGGCATCGCCGTGCTGGTGCTGCTGGCCACGGGCGGGCTGGTGCTGGCGGCGGTGGCGGTGTTCTTCGCGGCCCTGCTGCTGCCGGTGGTGGTGGCGGCGGGCGCGGTCGCCTTCGTCTCCCTGTGGTGGCGGGCGCGGCGGATGCGGCGCCAGGGGCTCGACCCGCGGATCTTCCGCGTCGTGGTCCGCCGCTGACGGGGCAGCTGCCCTTCGGCCTGGACCCGTCGCGGACCTGGGAGGCCAGCCGCGACGGCGCGCGGCGCACCCTGCCGGAAGGGCCGCCGGAATGGCTCTCGCCGCGCCACCGCCTGGTGCTGGCGCTGTTCTTCCTGGCGGTGACGGTGGTGGGCGCGCTGGCGGGGGCGACGGTGGCGGCCTTCGCCTCGGCGGCGCGCGGCGCCGCGGCGGTGCTGGCCCTGCTGACGCTGCTGGCCAGCCCGGCGCTGCTGCTGGGGCCGGCGCAGGACTGGTGGCGGCATCGCCGCGGGCGGCGTGGGCGATAAAGCCGCGGGCGGCGTCGCTAGTCGCGTTCGTACAGCAGGCGGGCGCGGATGGTGTGGGGCAGGGCGCGCAGCTCGGCGATGATCGCGTCCGCCTCGCGCGTCGCGCCGGCATCCACGACGACGTAGCCGATCTCGCCATCCGTCTGCAGGTACTGGCCGGCGATGTTCACGCCGCGGCGGGCGAAGACCTGGTTGACGTTGCCCAGCACGCCCGGCGCGTTGCGGTGCACGTGCATGAAGCGCGTGCCGGTGGGCCGCGCTGGCAGCGCCACCTGCGGGAAGTTCACCGCGCCCACCGTGCTGCCGGTGTCGGAGTAGTCGGCCAGCTTGCGCGCCACCTCCTCGCCGATGCGCGACTGCGCCTCCTCCGTGCTGCCGCCGATGTGGGGCGTGAGGATCACGTTGGGGATGCCTTGGACGGGCGAGACGAAGGGGTCGCCGTTGCGCTTCGGCTCCTCGGGGAAGACGTCGAGCGCCGCGCCGCCGAGGTGGCCGGAGCGCAGCGCCGCGGCCAGCGCGTCCATGTCCACCAGCGTGCCGCGCGCGTTGTTCACCAGGAAGGCGCCGGGCTTCATGGCGGCGATCTGCTCCGCGCCGATCATGCCCTGGGTCTCGGCCGTCTCGGGCACGTGCAGGGTCACGATGTCGGCCCAGGTCAGCAGCTCCGTGAGCGTGGCGCAGCGCGAGGCGTTGCCCAGCGGCAGCTTGGCCGAGTGGTCGTAGTACAGCACCCGCATCCCGAAGGATTCCGCCAGCACCGAGAGCTGCGAGCCGATGTTGCCGTAGCCGACGATGCCCAGGGTCCGCCCGCGCACCTCCAGCGAGCCGTCGGCCGACTTGTCCCACCCGCCGGCATGGGCGGAGACGGAGCGCGGGAAGATGCCGCGCAGCAGCATCACGATCTCGCCCAGGGTGAGTTCGGCCACGCTGCGGGTGTTGGAGAAGGGGGCGTTGAACACCGGTATGCCGCGGGCGCGGGCGGCGGCCAGGTCCACCTGGTTGGTGCCGATGCAGAAGCAGCCGATGGCCATCAGCCGGTCGGCATGGTCCAGCGCCTCGGCCGTGACCTCGGTGCGCGAGCGGATGCCCAGCATGTGCACGCCGCGAAGGGCCTGATGCAGGGCATCGCCCTCCAGCGCCTTCTTCTCGCGGGTCACGTTGGTGTAGCCGTCTTCCGCCAGCAGGGCGGTGGCGGTCTCCGAGACGTTCTCCAGCAGCAGGGTGCGGATGCGGTTCTTCGGCAGGGACAGCAGGTCGGACATTCAGGTGTTCGCCAATTCCGTGAGGGCCTGGGCCAGCACGCGGGTGCCGGCGGCGAGCTGCGCGGCGGTGGAATATTCCGCCGGGTGGTGGGACACGCCGTTGCGGCAGGGCACGAAGAGCATGCCGGTCGGGCAGAGGGGCACCATGAACTGCGCGTCGTGGAAGGCGCCCGAGGGCATGCGCCGCGCCCGCAGCCCCTGGGCCTTCGCCGCGCGCTCCACGGCCGCCGGCACCTCCTGCTGGAAGTTGACCGGGACGGCGTGGAAGCGCTCGGTCAGGGTGAAGCGGCAGGTCTGCAGCGCGGCCTGGATCACGCCGGCGATGGCGTTGCCGCGGGCCTGGAGCACCTCGTTGTCCGGGTGGCGGAAATCTATGGTGAAGCGCACCCGGTCGGCCACCGTGTTGGAGGTGTTGGGGAACACCTCCATGGACGCCACCGTGAAGCGCAGCACGTCGGCGGGGTCGTGCATCAGCGCGTTCAGCGCGGTGATCGCGCGCACCGCGTCCTGCATCGCGTCGCGCCGGATCCGCAGGGGCGAGGTGCCGGCATGGTCGGTGCGGCCCTGGATCTCCACCAGGAACCAGCGGGAGCCCTGGATGCCGGTGACGATGCCGATCTCGTCGCCCTCCATCTCCAGGATCGGGCCCTGCTCGATGTGGGCTTCCAGGTAGGCGTGGGGGGCGATGCCGTCCACGACGCCGAGCGGGCGGCGCGGCAGGTCGGCCTCCGCCGCATGCTGCTCGGCCAGGGCGTCGCCCACGGTGACGCCCTGCAGGTCGGTCACCGCGTCCCAGGTGTCGGGCTTCGCGAAGCCGGCATAGGCCATGGAGCCCATGCAGCCCGGCGCGAAGCGGCCGCCCTCCTCGTTGGTCCAGGCGACGACCTCGATGGCGCGCCTGGTCGCCACGCCGGATTCGCGGATGGCCTGCACCGCCTCCAGCCCCGCCATCACGCCCCAGATGCCGTCGAAGCGGCCGCCATTGGGCTGGCTGTCCATGTGGCTGCCGGTCAACACCGGCGCCAGGGTGGGGTCGCTGCCCTCGTGGCGCAGGAACAGGTTGCCCAGCGCGTCCACGGAAACGGGCAGGCCGGCTTGCTGCGCGTAGGAGATGAGGAGGCGGCGGGCCTGGCGGTCCAGCTCGCTCAGGCAGGGGCGGTTCACGCCGATGTTGCCGTCCGCGTCGGTGAAAGCGCCGATCGCGGCCATTTCCATCATGCGGTCCCAGTGGCGGCTCTCGCTGACGGCGGCGACGAGGTTGGGGGCGACGGTGTCGGGCATGCGGGCCTCCTGCGATGGGGCGGTTGTGCGGCGCGGCGAGGGGGAAATCAACCGCGCCTGCGTGGAAACCACGCTTGCGCGGCGCGCGGTTGCGCCGCACAAAAGCCCCTCACGCAGGAGCCGCCGATGGGCCGCCTCTCCACCCACGTCCTCGACACCGCGCATGGCCGCCCCGGCGCCGGGATGCGCTTCACGCTGTTCCGGCTGGAGGGCGATGCGCGCGAGGCGCTGGCCGAGGGCGTGACCAACGCCGATGGCCGCGCCGACGCGCCGCTGCTGGAGGGCGCGGGCTTCCGCACCGGCCGTTACCAGCTGGTGTTCCAGGTCGCCGCCTATTTCCGCGCCCAGGGCGTGGACCTGCCCGAGCCCCCCTTCCTAAACGAGGTGACGCTGTCCTTCGGACTGGGCGAGGACCGGCACTACCACGTGCCGCTGCTGGTATCCCCCTTCGGCTACACCACCTACCGCGGGAGCTGAGCGCGCATGGACGCCGCCTACGCCTGGGAATGGGCCAGCCTGCTGCTGCGCTGGCTGCACGTCATCACCGCCATCGCCTGGATCGGGGCGAGCTTCTACTTCATCGCGCTCGACAACAGCCTGGAGGCGCCGAAGGACGGCGACCCGCTGGTCCGCGGCGAGCAATGGTCGCTGCATGGCGGCGGCTTCTACTACAAGAAGAAGTTCAAGGGCGCCCCGCCCGCGATGCCCGCCACGCTGCACTGGTTCAAGTGGGAGGCGTACTGGACCTGGATCAGCGGCTTCGCCCTTTTCGCGCTGCTGTACTGGGGCCGGGCCGAGACCTACCTGGTGGACCCCGAGGTGGCCGACATCGGCGTGGGCACGGCCATCGCCCTGTCCATCGCCATCATCGTCGCCGGCTGGGTGGTGTACGACCAGCTCTGCAAGCGGCTGTGGGGGCGCGAGGGGCTGATCACCGCGCTGTCCTTCCTGTGGATCGCCGTGCTGGCCGTCGTCGCCACGCAGCTGTTCAGCGGGCGCGGCGCCTTCCTGGTGATCGGCGTCACCATGGGCACGGCGATGGCCGCCAACGTGGCGCACGTCATCATCCCCGGGCAGCGGCGCATGGTGAAGGCGATCGAGGCGGGGCAGGAGCCCGACCCGAAGGACGGCCAGGCCGGCAAGCAGCGCAGCGTGCACAACACCTACGTCACCATGCCCGTGCTGCTGATGATGCTCTCGCCCCACTACCCGATGCTGACGCAGGGGCGGTGGAACTGGGTGGCGCTGATCCTGCTGGTTGTCGCGGGTGCGCTGATCCGCCAGTTCTTCGTGCTGCGCCATTCCGGGCGCTCCAACTGGGCGCTGCCCGCGGGCGGCGCGGTGGCGCTGGGGGTGCTGGCGCTGCTGGTGGCGCCGCGGCCGGATGCGCGCTTCGCGGGCGCGGAGGCGCCGCCCTTCGCCGAGGTGCAGGCGATCGTCGCCGCGCGCTGCGCCGCCTGCCACGCCGCGAACCCGACCTTCGACGGCATCGGCGCCGCGCCGAAGGGCGTGGTGATGGAAAGCCCGCAGCAGATCCGCCGCTGGGCCCAGGCGATGCGCCAGCAGGTGGCGGGCGAGGCGATGCCGCCGGGCAACCTCACCGACATCACGGACGAGGAGCGCGGCAAGCTCATGGCCTGGGTGGCCGGCGGGGCGCGGCTGGATTGACCGCGGAGCACGCGCTCTACCTCGCCGCGCGCCTGTTGATGGTCGCGCTCTGCGCCGTCGCGGCCATCGCGGCGCTGCGGCGCTGGCGGCTGCG
>JALHNW010000135.1 GCA_022843345.1 Rubritepida sp.
CGACCGTGGCGCCCCGCGCCGCGGCGGCTTCGACGAGGGCACGGGCCCCGTCTACCCGCTCGAGGGCACGGTGAAGTGGTTCGACACGGTCCGCGGCTTCGGCTTCGTGACGCCGAGCGATGGCGGGCAGGACGTGTTCCTGCACTCCTCCGTGCTCAACCGCGCCGGCCGCACCGACCTGCAGCAGGGCGAGAAGGTGCAGCTCGACGTGCGTGACGGCCAGCGCGGCCGCCAGGCCGTCGGCATGAAGTAAGCCGCGCCCATCGCGCGACGTGACGCAGCGGCCTCGGGGAAACCCGGGGCCGTTCGCATTTCATAAACCCATCGCCGCCTATCCTTCGCCCATGGGCTGGCTCCCCCTCCTGCTGCTCCTCGCATGGCCTGCCGCCGCGCAGGTGCCGCTCTGCATCCCGGAGCGCGAGGGCATGCTCGCCTGCTTCGAGGACCGGCTGTGCCGCTGTCGCTTCGACTCCGGCGGCCAGCTTTCCGGCCGCCCCGCCGGCCATCGCTGGGATTGCGGCCCCCTGCGCCCCGATTGCCGCTCGCCCGAGCCGCAGCGCCAGCCGCCGCCATGGCTGCCGCCGCCACAGCTCCTGCTCGACGCCCGCCCGCCGCCCGCCCGGTGATGCTTGCGCGCCCGCCCCGTCCCGCCCGATGCTGCGCCCCATGATCGCACGCCGCACCGCCCTGCTCCTGCCCCTCGCAGCACCTGCCCTGGCGCAGGAAGCGCCGTGGCCCAGCCGCCCGATCACCCTGGTCGGCGGCTTCCCCAACGGCTCGGGGGTGGACATCTACCAGCGCCGCCTAGCCGAGCCGCTGTCGCGCGCGCTCGGCCAGCCCATCGTGGTGGACAACCGCACCGGGGCAGGGGGCAACATCGGCTCCGACCTCGTGGCGAAGGCGCGGCCGGATGGCTACACCTTCTATTTCGGCACCGCCGGCACCCACGCCATCAACGCCAGCCTGTATCGCAGCCTGCCCTTCGACGTGGTGCGCGACTTCACGCCCATCGCCCACCTGGGCGACGTGCCGAACCTGCTGACCGTGAGCGCCGACAAGCGGCCCCAGCTTTCCGACTGCGCGGCGCTGCTGGCCGCCGCCCGCGCCAACCCGGGGCGGCTGAACTTCGCCTCCACCGGCAACGGCGCCTCCACCCACCTCGCCGGCGCGCAATTCGTCAACGCCGCCGGCATCGAGGCGACGCACATCCCCTATCGCGGCCAGCCGGGCGCGCAGACGGCGCTGCTGGCCGGCGACGTGGACTTCTTCTTCAACCAGACCGGCCCTGCCATCGCCGCCATGCGCCAGGGCCTGGTCCGCGCGCTCGCCGTCACCACCGCCGCGCGCCTGCCCGTGCTGCCCGATGTGCCGACGGTGGCGGAGGCCTGCAACCTGCCCGGCTTCGTGTCCACCACCTGGTACGGGCTGTTCGGCCCGGCCGGCCTGCCCGCGCCGGTCGTGGCGCGCATCAGCGCCGAGGTGAACGCCCTCATGGCCGACGCTGGCTTCCGCCGCTGGCTGACGGAGGACCAGGGCATCACGCCCCCGCCCGTGGACACGCCCCAGGGCTTCGCCGAGATCCAGCGCCGCGACATCGCCCGCTGGGCGGAGGTGGTCCGCCGGTCCGGCGCCACGGTGGACTGATTCCCGCTTGCGGCGGCCGGGGCGGCAAGGGTACAGTCTGACATGTCATTGCGTGGTCAGCCTCCCATGTCGCAAGCCATCCCCTTCGAGCCGCCGCCCTCGCTCACCGAGCGCGCCGCCGCGATGCTGCGCGGCGACATCCTGTCCACCCGCCTCGCCCCTGGCGAGGTGATCTCGGAAGCCATGGCGGCCGAGCGGCTGGAGTTGGGCAAGGCGCCCATCCGCGCCGCCCTGGCGCGCCTGGGGGAGGAGGGGCTGGTCACCTCCGTCCCGCGCCGCGGCTGGGTGGTGTCGCTGGTCACCATCCGCGACATCCACGAGGTGTTCGACCTGCGCCTGATGCTGGAGCCCGAGGCCGCGCGCCGCGCCGCCGGGCGGGTGGACGCCGCCATGCTCCAGCGCCTCGATGCCATCTGCGCCGCCGGCTACGAATGCGGGGACGCGGCCAGCACCATGCGCTTCCTGCAGGCCAACAAGGCCTTCCACGTCGCCGTGGCCGACCTGTCGGGCAATGCCCGCCTGGCCCGGCAGCTGGACCGCCTGCTGGACGAGAGCACGCGCATGCTGGTCCTGGGCCTGTCGCGGCGCGACCGCACGGGCGAGATGGCGCACGAGCACCACGCGCTGGTGGAGGCGCTGGCGCTCGGCCGCGGCGCCGAGGCCGCGCGCCTGATGCACGAGCAGGTGGCCGAGAGCCGCGCCATGGTGGTGGCGGCGCTGACCGCCCCCGATGCGGGGATCGCGATATGAACGTCATCCGCCCGGGCCTCGCGCTCGACGCCATGCTGGGGGGCATCGCCGCCGCCGTCCGCGCGCCGCTGGACGGCCGCCCAGCCGCGGTGGCCGACGCCATCGCTCCCTTCCTGCGCGACCCCACGCTGCTGGACGGGCGTGACTGCCCTTCCAGCCCCGACCGCTACGCCCGCCACCTGCTGGGCGCGGGCGAGGGCTACGCGGTGGTCGCCCTGGTGTGGCGGCCGATGCAGATGTCGCCCGTGCACGCCCACCGCACCTGGTGCGCCTTCGGCGTGCATCGCGGCATCCTGACCGAGCATCACCACGACGCCGCGACCCTGCGCCCGCAGGCCGCCTTCCTGCGCTGCGAGGGCGACACCTGCCACGGCGCGGCCGACCCGTCGCTGATCCACCGCCTGGGCAATTGCGGCGCGGAGGCCGCCATCTCCATCCACGCCTACGGCGCGGCCTTCGAGCGCTTCGGCGACGGGGTGAACCTCGTCCTGGCCTGAAACCGCGGGCGCCGGCGCACCGTTCCATTTCCGCAAGCAATGCGGAGACGCGCCATGTGGAAACTCGCCCTCCTCGCCTACATGCCGATCTCGGCCGTGCTGTTCGGCTTCCTGGGCATGATCCTGTCCGTGGCCATGCCGCGCTACATGCCGTTCGAGGATGCGGCCTGGGGCTATTACGGCGCCGCCGCGCTCAGCTTCATCGGCGCCGTGCCGATCGCCTGGCTGGTGGCGCGCCGGATGCTGTGGCGGCGCGAGCGGCGGATGCTGGACGCGCAAGCCGGCTGACCGTCGCGGCGGGGTGCCCCCGCCCGCCGCCCTGCGCTATGACGAGGCATGTTCTCCCCGCCCCGGCTGCTGCTTGGTCTCCTGCTGGGCGGGCTCGCCTCGGCCATCTGGGGCGGGCACGCGGTCGTCGCGCGGCTCGCCCTGCACGGCCAGGGCATCACCGTGCTGGACATGCTGTTCAGCCGCTACGCCCCGGCCGCCCTGATCCTCGGCCCGCTGGCCTGGCGCGAGCGGCACGCGATCGCCGCCCTGGGCCTGCGCCGCATCCTGCTGCTGACGCTGGTGGGCGGCTGCTTCAACATGGCGCTCTTCGTCTCGGCGCTGGGCTGGGCGCCGGCCAGCCACGGCGGCACCATCGCGCCGATGACCGGGCCGGTGGTGGGTGCCATCGCCGCCTGGTGGCTGCTGAAGGAGCGTCCGACGGCAGGCCGCATCGCCGCCCTGCTGGCCATGGTCGCCGGCGTGCTGGTGATCGGCTGGGACGGGCTGGGCGGCCATCCCGGCGCCTGGCGGGGCGACCTGCTGCTGGTGGGCGCGGGCGGCACCTGGGGCGTCTTCACCGTGCTGCTGCGGCGCTGGCAGGTCGGCGCCATCGTGGCCAGCGCGGCGGTGACGCTGTCCTCGCTCGCCTTCGTGCTGCCGCCCTTCCTGGTGTTCCGCGCCGGGGAGTTCTTCGCGCTGGACTGGCGGCTGTGGTCCTGGATGCTGCTGGCGCAGGGCGTGGCGCTGGGCTCGGCCTCCATGCTGCTCTTCGCGCGCTCCGTGGAGATGCTGGGGGCGACGCGCGCGGCCACGCTGTCCGTGCTGGTGCCGGTGACGGGCCTCACCGCCTCCTGGCTCGTGCTGGGCGAGCCGATCGGCCCGGTGAAGATGGCCGGCGCCGCGCTCGCCGTGGGCGCGATGCTGGTGGCCGTGCTGTTCACCGGGCGGCGAGGGTGACCCACCCCGTGGTGACGTGCACGCAGGGCTTGCCCGGCTCGTCCGCGCGCGTGATGACCACCTCGCCGAACAGCGAGCGCCCCGTGCCCTTGATCAGCCGCGCCTCGGCGATGATCGGCCCCGGGCCGCAGGGCCGCAGGAAGGCAACGTTCATGCTGGCGGTCAGGCTCTCGTCGCGCCCTTCGCTGAGCGACAGCAGCGCCGCCCACATCGCCACGTCGGCCAGGCCCATGATGGCCGGGCCGCTCACCGTGTTGCCGGGGCGCAGCAGCCGTTCGGCGAAGGGCAGCTCCAGCCGCGCCGCGCCGTCCCGGGCGTGCAGCACGCGCACGCCCCACTCCCCGGCCAGCGGCACGCCGCGGTGGATGATGCGCTCGCACTCCGCTGGCGTCACGCGCCGCCCTCCCAGGTTACGCCGCGCAGGATAGCGGCCCCGGCCGCGTGCGCCAGCGTTGCGCCCGGCGCCGCGGCCGGCCTACCGTCATCCCCGGCGCGCAACGACCGTGCCGAGGGAGGACCACCGCCATGCACCGCCGCACGCTTCACCTCGCCCTGGGCGCCATCGCCCTCGCGCCCGCCGCATACGCGCAAGGCGCCTGGACGCCGATGTTCAACGGCCGCGACATGGAGGGCTGGACCACCGTGGGCAACGCCAACTGGCGCGTGGAGGAAGGCGCGGTGGTGGCCGACCGCGGCACCGGCTTCCTGCTCACCCGGCAGGCCTACGGCGATTTCGACATGCGGATGGAAGTCTGGATCGACGCCCGCACCAACAGCGGCATCTTCATCCGCGCCAGCAACCCGGCGCAGATCACCGCCGCCACCTCCTACGAGGTCAACCTGTGGGACGAGCGGCCGGAGCAGCGCTACGGCACCGGCGCCATCGTGGACATCGCCGCCGTCGACCCCATGCCGCGCGGCGGCGGGCGCTGGAACACGCTGGAGATCAGCGCGCGGGGCGAGCTGCTCTCCGTCACCTTCAACGGCCAGAAGACGGTGGATGGCGTGCGCGATGCGCGGCACCGCGCGGGGCCGATCGCGCTCCAGCACGCGCCCGGCGTGGGGGGCGACGACACCGGCGTGGTGCGCTTCCGCCGCGTGGAGATCCGCACGCAGTAGCGGGCAGCGCCCGATGCCCGGACGCACCATCCGCCCGATGTCGCGCGCCGAGCTCGACATGGTGCTCGACTGGGCCGCGGCCGAGGGCTGGAACCCCGGCCGCAGCGACGCCCAGTGCTTCCACGCCGCCGACCCGGACGGCTTCCTGCTGGCCGAGGCGGAGGGCCGCCCCGTCGCCGCCATCGCGGCGGTGCGGAGCGGCGAAGGGCAGGGCTTCATCGGCCTCTACATCGCCGTGCCGGGAATGCGTGGGCAGGGGCACGGCATGGCGGCATGGCACGCCGGCATGGCGCGGCTGGCCGGGCGCTGCGTGGGGCTGGACGGCGTGGTGGCGCAGCAGGCGAACTACCGCCGGTCCGGCTTCGCGCTGGCCTGGAACAACGCCCGCTACGCCGCCGCCGCCCCGCGCCTGCCGGCGGCCGAGCACCGAACGGAACCCGCCCGCTTCGACGCGGCGCTGCTGCGCTT
>JALHNW010000136.1 GCA_022843345.1 Rubritepida sp.
CGGCGGCATCCCGCTGGGCATCAAGGACATCTTCTGCACCGAGGGCGTGCGGACCACGGCGGGGTCGCGCATCCTCGGCAACTTCGTGCCGCCCTATGAGAGCACGGTGACGGCGAAGCTCCTGGCCGCGGGCGCCGTGTCGCTCGGCAAGCTGAACCTGGACGAGTTCGCCATGGGCTCGACCAACGCCAACTCGGTGCACGGCCCCTGCATCAACCCCTGGTCGCCCGAGGGGCGCGACCTGGTGCCCGGCGGCTCCTCCGGCGGCTCGGCGGCGGCGGTGGCTGCGCGCATCGCGCTGGGCGCGACGGCCACCGACACCGGCGGCTCCATCCGCCAGCCCGCGGCCTTCTGCGGCGTGGCCGGCATCAAGCCGACCTATGGGCGCTGCTCGCGCTGGGGCATCGTCGCCTATGCTTCCTCGCTCGACCAGGCGGGGCCGATGGCGCGCACGGTGGAGGATTGCGCCATCCTGCTGCGCGAGATGGCGGGCCACGACCCGAAGGATTCCACCAGCGCCGACCTCGCCGTGCCCGATTTCGCCGCCGCCTGCGGGCGTTCGGTGAAGGGGCTGCGGATCGGCGTGCCGGCGGAATACCGGCCCGAGGGCCTGGCCACCGAGATCGCCGCGGTGTGGGACCGCGGGCTGGACTGGCTGCGCGACGCGGGGGCCGAGATCGTGCCCATCTCCCTGCCGCACACCCGGCACGCCTTGGCCACCTACTACATCGTGGCGCCCGCCGAGGCGTCCTCCAACCTCGCGCGCTACGACGGCGTGCGCTTCGGGCTGCGCGAGGTGCACCAGGGCGGCAACCTCGCCGACCTCTACGAGGAAAGCCGCGCCGCCGGCTTCGGCGCGGAGGTGCAGCGGCGCATCCTGGTGGGCACCTACGTGCTCAGCGCCGGCTACTACGACGCCTACTACCTCCAGGCGCAGAAGCTGCGCGCGCTGATCCGCCGCGACTTCGACGAGGCCTGGGCGCAGTGCGACGCCATCCTGGCCCCCGCCACGCCGACGGCCGCCTTCTCGCTGGCCGAGCAGCCGACGGACCCGGTGGCGATGTACCTGATGGACGTGTTCACCGTGACGGCGAACCTGGCCGGCATCCCCGGCCTCGCCCTGCCGGCGGGTCTGTCGAAGGAAGGGCTGCCGCTGGGCCTGCAGCTGCTGGGCCGGCCTTTCGAGGAGGAGACGCTCTTCGCGCTGGGCTCGGCCATGGAGCGCGCGGCGCAGTTCACCCACAAGCCGGGGATCGCGGCATGACCTACACCATCGGGGATTGGGAGCTGGTGATCGGGCTGGAGGTCCATGCCCAGGTCACGTCGAACGCCAAGCTGTTCAGCGGCGCCGCCACCGCCTTCGGCGCCGCGCCCAACAGCCAGGTCAGCTTCGTGGATGCGGGGATGCCGGGCATGCTGCCGGTGATCAACGGCGAATGCGTGGCCCAGGCCGTGCGCACCGGGCTGGGCCTGAACGCCGAGATCCACCTGTGGTCGCGCTTCGACCGCAAGAACTACTTCTACGCCGACCTGCCGCAGGGCTACCAGATCAGCCAGTTCGCCCACCCCATCGTGGGCAAGGGCGCGGTCGAGGTGAAGCTGGAGGATGGCAGCACCAAGACCATCGGCATCACCCGCCTGCACCTGGAGCAGGATGCCGGCAAGTCGCTGCACGACCAGCACCCGTCCAAGTCCTTCATCGACCTCAACCGCTCCGGCGTCGCGCTCATGGAGATCGTTTCCGAGCCCGACATGCGAAGCCCGGAGGAGGCCGGCGCCTACCTCACCAAGCTGCGCCAGATCATGCGCTACCTCGGCACCTGCGACGGCAACATGGACGAGGGCTCCATGCGCGCCGACGTGAACGTGTCCGTCCGCAAGGCCGGCGAGGGGTTCCGCACGCGCTGCGAGGTGAAGAACGTCAACTCCATCCGCTTCGTCATGCAGGCGGTGGAGGCCGAGGCGCGCCGCCAGATCGAGGTGTGGGAATCGGGCGGCACGGTGGAGCAGGAGACGCGCCTGTTCGACACGCAGCGCGGCGTCACCCGCTCCATGCGCTCCAAGGAGGACGCGCATGACTACCGCTACTTCCCCGACCCCGACCTGCCGCCGCTGGTGCTGGACGCAGCCTGGGTCGAATCGCTGCGCGCCGCCCTGCCGGAGCTGCCCGACGCCCGCCGCGCCCGCTACGTCGCCATGGGCCTTTCGCCCTACGACGCGCATGTGCTGACGCTGGAGAAGGACACCGCGCTGTTCTTCGAGGAGGTGGCCCAGGGCCGCGACGCCAAGATGGCGGCGAACTGGGTGACGGGCGACTATTTCGCCGGCCTGAACCGCCTGAAGCGCGAGGTGGCGGACAGCCCGGTGAGCGCCCGCAACCTCGGCCGCCTGCTGGACCTGATCGCGGATGGCACCATCACCGGCACCATCGCCAAGCAGGTCTTCGAGATCATGCTGGAGGCGGACGAGGACCCCGCCGCCATCGTGGAGGCGCGCGGCCTGAAGCAGGTGCGCGACACCGGCGCCATCGAGGCGGCGGCGGAGGCCGTGATGGCGGCGCATGCCGACAAGCTGGCCGAGTACCGCGCGGGCAAGGAGAAGCTGTTCGGCTTCTTCGTCGGCCAGGTGATGAAGGCCATGGCCGGCAAGGGCAACCCGGCGATGGTGAACGAGGTGCTGAAGGCGAAGCTGGGCGGATGAGCCGGTGACCTCCATGCCGGCATGGACCTGCCGCCGCTATGGCGCACCGGACGTGCTGGCGCTGGAGGATGTCCCGGTTCCCGCGATGCGGCCCGGCTGGGTGCTGGTCCGCGTCAGGGCCACCACCGTCTCGTCATGCGATTCGCGCATCCGCGCGCTGCGCCTGCCGTCCGGGATGGGGCTGCTGGGCCGGCTGGCGCTCGGCTGGAACGGCCCGCGCCGGCCGGTCCTGGGCGCTGAGGCCGCGGGCACCGTCGCGGCGGTCGGCGCGGGCGTCACCGCCTGGCGGGTGGGCGACGAGGTGGTGGCCTTTCCCGACATGCGGATGGGCGCCCACGCCGCCTTCCTGGCGATGCCGGCGGATGGGCTGCTCATCCCCCGCCCCGCCGGCCTGTCGCTGGGGGAGGCGGCCAGCCTGTGCTTCGGCGGCATGACGGCGCTGGATTTCCTGCGCCGCGCGGCATTGGCGCCCGGCGAGCGGCTGCTGGTCATCGGCGCCTGCGGCACGGTGGGCAGCGCGCTGGTGCAATTGGGCCGCCACCGCGGCGCACGGGTGACGGCGGTGGCCAGCGGCGAGGGCGTGGCCTGCGCGGCCGCGCTGGGCGCGGAGCGCGTGCTGGACCGCCACCGGGAGGATTTCCGCCGCCTGGGCGAGCGATGGGACGTGATCGCCGACACGGCGGGCGCCACCGGCTTCCGCGAGTGCCTGCCGCTGCTGGGGGAGGGGGGCCGCTACCTCGCCATCGCCGGCGGGCTGGGCGACATGCTGGCGAGGAACCGCGGGAACCGGCGCAGCATCGCCGGCCCCGTGCGCAGCCGGCTGGCGGACCTCCAGGAGCTGGGCCGGCTGGCGGAGGCCGGCGCGTTCCGGCCGCTGGTGGACGGCGTGCACGCCTTCGCGGACATGCCCGCCGCCCATGCCCGCACGGATGGCGGGCGCAAGCGCGGCTCGGCCGTGGTCATCCTCCCCGCGGCGTAGCGCGCCGCGGGGAGGGAAGGGTCAGCCCTTCACCGGGCCGGTGTCCTCGTCATCCTCGTCCATCTCGTCCATCTCGTCCTCCTCCATCTCCTCGTCCTCCTCGTCGTCGCCGTCGAGGATGAGGGCGCCGCGCACGGTGGCCAGGCAGGCGGAGTAGGTCTCGAGGATCCAGCCGCGGTCCACTTCCGCGTCCTCGTCCTTGTCCATGATGATCTTCAGCAGGGCCAGCGCGACGGCTTCCTCGCTGTCGCCCTCGATATCGATCTTGATGTCGGCCATGTCGCGTCCTTTCAACGGCGCAGGGATTGGATGAGGCGATCGTCCGCGCTGCGGGCGATGCCCGGGATCAGCAACGCGTCGAGCAGCCACCAGATGAGGATGAAGACGAAGATCGGCCAGCCGATGAGCACCGGCATCAGGATCCACGACAGGCCGAAGATGGCCAGCATGGCCAGCCCCGACCCCCAGCGCCCGAGATACATGCGGTGCACCCCGCCATACCCCAGGAAGAACCAGATCACGTAGGCGAGCAGCACCGACTTGCGGCCGGATTCGAACCGCATGCGGGCGATGGCGTCGTCGGACGGGGGCATTGGGGCCTTCCAGTGTTGCCCCTAGCATATGGGGAATCGCCCCCGCACAAGGAAGACGTCCCGATGACCATCGCGCTGCATACCTGGAACACGCCCAACGGCCGCAAGATCAGCGTGGCGCTGGAGGAGATGGGCCTGCCCTACGAGGTCCATGTCGTGGACATCACCAAGGGCCAGCAGTTCGACCCCGCCTTCCTGGCCTTCGCGCCCAACAACCGCATACCCGCGATCGTGGATCCGGACGGCCCGGGCGGCGAGCGCCTGACGGTCTTCGAGAGCGGCGCCATCCTGTATTACCTGGCCGAGAAGACCGGCCGTTTCCTGCCGCGCGACCTGCGCGCCCGCATGCCGGTGATGGAGTGGCTGATGTGGCAGATGGGCGGATTCGGCCCCATGCCCGGCCAGGTGCACCACTTCCTGATGCAGCCCGAGGGGCCGGCGCGCGACTACGGATTCGCGCGCTACCACGGCGAGACGAAGCGCCTCTACGGCGTGCTGGACCGACGCCTGGCGGGGCGGGACTTCGTGGCGACCGAGGGCGAGCCCTCCATCGCCGACTTCGCCATCATCGGCTGGGCCTGGCGGCACGAGCGGCACCAGGTTCCCTTCGACGACCTGCCCAACGTGGCGGCGTGGTACGAGCGCATGATGGCCCGCCCGGCGACCCGGCGCGGCTTCGAGGTGTCGCTGGGCTGAGGCTGTTTGACGCGGCGCGGCCCCGCCTGTATGGAGGCGGGGCATACGCCGTGTGTTTTTCCACTCCTGCGGAGGGGTGGCCGAGTGGCCGAAGGCGGCGGTTTGCTAAACCGTTATAGGATGTCAAGTCCTATCGTGGGTTCGAATCCCATCCCCTCCGCCAGTCCTCCCTCCTAACGCCGCGTCGCCTCCAGCGCCGCCAGCAGCCGCCGGCGCTCCACCGGCTTGGCGACGTGCGCGTCCATGCCCGCCTCCTGCACCGCCTGCAGGTCCTCCGGGAAGACGCTGGCGGTGACGGCGATCACCGGGGTGCGGCCCAGCGCGCCGGGCAGGGCCCGCAGGCGCCGCGTCGCCTCCAGCCCATCCATGCCCGGCATCATCACGTCCATCAGCACGGCGTCGAAGGGCTCGCCCGCCATGTCGGCCGCCTGCACCCGCGACAGGGCCGCGGCACCCGATTCCGCCACCTCCACCACGTGGCCGGTGGTGGAGAACAGCGCGCGGATGACCGCGAGGTTGGCCGGCGAATCATCCACCGCCGGCACCCGCAGCCGGCGCGGCGCGGCCGGCGCGGCCTCGGTGGGCAGCGCCGCCTCGACCAGGGGCAGCGTCACCACGAAGCGCGCGCCGTGCCCGCCGGGGCCCTCGCCGGCGGCGATCGTGCCGCCCATCAGCGCCACCAGCCGCGCGGAGATGGCGAGGCCCAGCCCCGTTCCCTCCGCCACG
>JALHNW010000137.1 GCA_022843345.1 Rubritepida sp.
GTCTACACCCCCTCCCGCAACGGCAAGCTGCGCCTGCTGCGCGAGTGGTTCGCCACTGCGCCCGACCCAGACCGCGGCGTCGGCTTGGCGGCGCTCGCCGGCGAGCTGGCGCTGAGGACCGCCAAGCCCGCCCTGGTGCGCGACCTGGTGGCGGCCCGCACCGACCCGACGCTGCTGGCGCTCTCCCACGACTACGTCGGCGACTTCGCCGAGACGGTGGCGCTGATCTGGCCCGAGACGTCCGGCATCAACCGCCCGCCGCCCGAGCTGTCCGAGGTGGTGGAACTGCTGGAGCTGACGCCGAAGGGCGAGCTGCCCGAGCTGATCGCCGGATGGCTGGACGTCCTGGACAGCTCGGGCCGCTTCGCGCTGATCAAGCTGGTCACCGGCGGGCTGCGCGTCGGCGCCTCCGGCCGGCTGGCCAAGGTGGCGCTGGCGGAGTGGGCGGGCGTGGACGTGGGCGAGGTGGAGGAGGTGTGGCACGGCGTGGCACCCCCCTACCTGCCCATCTTCCGCTGGCTGGAAGGCAAGGCCCCGCGCCCGGACCCGAAGGACGTGCCGGTGTTCCGCCCCCTGATGCTGGCGCACCCGCTGGAGGACAAGGACTTCCAGGCCCTGCACGCCCCCGACTGGCGGGCGGAATGGAAATGGGACGGCATCCGCGTGCAGGTGACGTCCGGCCCCGGCGGGGCGCGGCTGTGGTCGCGTTCGGGCGAGGACGTGTCCGGCTCCTTCCCCGACATCGCGCCCGCCCTGACCTTCCATGCGGTGCTGGATGGCGAGCTGCTGGTGGTGCGCGAGGGGGAGGTGGCGCCCTTCTCCGACCTCCAGCAGCGGCTGAATCGCAAGGCGCCGGGCGCCAAGCTGCAAGCGCAGCACCCGGTGATGGTGCGCCTCTACGACATCCTGTTCGACGGCACGGAGGACCTGCGCCCGCTGCCCTTCGACGCGCGCCGCGCGCGGCTGGAGGCCTGGTTCGCGCGGGAGAATCCGGCGCTGATGGACCTGTCGCCCCTCATCCCCTTCGAGAGCATGGAGGAGCTGGCGCGCATCCGCGACGGCACGCGCGCCGCCTCCATCGAGGGGCTGATGGTGAAGCGTGCCGACAGCCCCTACGCCGCAGGCCGCGTGAAGGGGCAATGGTGGAAGTGGAAGCGCGACCCGCTGACGGTGGATGCGGTGCTGATGTACGCCCAGCGCGGCCACGGCAAGCGGTCCAGCTTCTACTCCGACTACACCTTCGGCCTGTGGCGCGGTGACGAGCTGGTGCCGATCGGCAAGGCCTATTCCGGCTACACGGACGAGGAGCTGACCTGGCTGGACCGCTGGATCAGGAACCACACCACCGCCCGCTTCGGCCCGGTGCGCGAGGTGGAGAAGCACCTGGTGCTGGAGGTGGCCTTCGACGCGGCGCAGCGCTCGGGCCGGCACAAGTCTGGCGTGGCGCTGCGCTTCCCGCGCATCGCCCGCATCCGGCGCGACAAGCCGGCGGCGGAGGCGGATCGGCTGGAAACGCTCATGGCGACCATCCCGGGAGGGGAATGAATGCGAAGCATTCGCATTTAGACTTGCGAACGCCTCGCAGTTGCGGCATAAGCCTCCCAACACACCGGGAGAGACCCTCATGTTTCGCCGCACCCTGCTCGCCGCCATCCCCGCCACGCTCGCCGCGCCGGTGGCGCTGCGCGCGCAGGAGCGGGTGGTGAACCTGTATTCCTCGCGCCACTACGACAGCGACCGCGCGCTCTATGACGGCTTCGCCCAGGCCAGCGGCATCCGCATCCGCCTCATCGAGGCCAATGCCGACCAGCTGCTGGAGCGCATCCGCGCCGAGGGCGCGAACTCGCCGGCCGACGTGATCCTCACCGTGGACGCCTCGCGCCTCGCCCGCGCGGTCGAGCTGGGGCTGACCCAGCCGGTGGAGAGCCCCGTGATCGCCTCCCGCGTGCCGGATGACCTGCGCGGGCCGGGCGGGCACTGGTTCGCCGTCTCCCGCCGTGCCCGGGTGGTGATGTTCGACCGGGGCCGCGGCGCCCCCGAGGGCCTGGCCCGCTACGAGGACCTGGCGCGCGACGCCTTCCGCGGGCAGCTGCTCGTGCGCTCCTCGGGCAATGGCTACAACGTGGCGCTGGCCGCCTCCTTCCTCGCCGCCAATGGCGAGGCGGCGACGGAGGCCTGGGCGCGCGGCATCGCCGCCAACCTGGCCCGCCCGCCCTCGGGCGGCGACACCGACCAGATCCGCGCCATGCTGGCCGGGCAGGGGCGCATCGCCATCGCCAACACCTACTACCTCGGCCTACTGTCGCAGTCCCAGCGCCTGGAGGACCGGGAGTTGGCGGGGCGCGTCGGCGTGATCTTCCCCAACCAGGGCGACCGCGGGACGCACGTCAACATCTCGGGCGCCGCGCTGGTCCGCACGGCGCCGAACGCCGACAACGCCCGCCGCTTCCTGGAATTCCTCACCACACCCGAGGCGCAGCGCATCTTCGCCATGGGCAACATGGAATACCCGGCGGTGGAGGAGGCGCAGACCCATCCCTTCCTGGTGGGGCTGGGCGCCTTCAAGGCCGAGGTGCCGGACGGTGCGAAGCTGCTGGCCAACGCGCCCGAGGCGCTGCGCGTGATGCAGCGGGCGGGGTGGCGCTGATGATCGTCTGCTCCTGCAACGTCATCACCATGGCTCAGGTGAAGGGCGCCATCGCCGATGGCGCCAGCCGGCCGAGGGATGTCTATTGCGCGTGCGGCAAATCCGCCCAATGCGGTTGCTGCACCCCCACGATCCTGTCCATCATCCGCGAGGAGCCGTCCCGGCGGGCGGCGTGATTCCGGAGACGTTTCCATGCCCTTGAGGGACCCCAAGGTCGTCGAGCACCTGAACACCCAGCTCACCAACGAGCTGACGGCGATCAACCAGTACTTCCTGCACGCCCGGATGCTCAACCACTGGGGCGTGACGCTGCTGGGCAAGCACGAGTACGAGGAAAGCATCGAGGAGATGAAGCACGCGGACGACCTGATCCAACGCATCCTCTTCCTCGACGGGCTGCCGAACGTGCAGCGGCTGAACCCCATCCTGATCGGCCAGTCCGTGCGGGAAGTGCTGGAGTGCGACGAGAGGATCGAGCAGAAGGCCATCGCCGACCTGCGCGAGGGCATCGCCTATTGCGAGCAGGTGCGCGACTACGTCTCGCGCGACCTGCTGCTGCGCATCCTCGCCGACGAGGAGAAGCACGAGGACTTCCTGCACGCGCAGTTCACGCTGATCGAGAAGATCGGCATCGAGCGCTACACCATGCTGAACAGCGCGCCCGCGCCCGACCAGGGGCACTGACGCGACCGGCGCCCGGCGCCCTCAGGCGCCGGCATCCGCCGGCTTGGCCGCGCCGCTGGTACGCCGGCGTCGCGGCCTGTCTGGCGGCGGGGCGCGCCGTGCGCGCCCTTTGGAGCGACCGGGGCGGCGAGGCCACCCCGGCACCTTCCTCAGCGCTTCGCCACGTCCACGTAGTCGCGCGAGGGCGCGCCCGTGTAGATCTGCCGCGGCCGGCCGATGCGCTGGGACGGGTCCTCGATCATCTCCTTCCACTGCGACACCCAGCCCACGGTGCGCGCCACGGCGAAGATCACCGTGAACATGCTGGTGGGGATGCCCATCGCCTTCAGGATGATGCCCGAGTAGAAATCCACGTTCGGATACAGCTTGCGCGACACGAAGTACTCGTCCGTCAGCGCGATCCGCTCCATCTCCATCGCCATGTCGAGCAGCGGCTCGTCCTTGATGCCCAGCTCGCCGAGCACCTCGTGGCACGTCTCCTTCATGATCTTCGCGCGCGGGTCGAAGTTCTTGTACACCCGGTGCCCGAAGCCCATGAGCTTCACGTTGGAGTTCTTGTCCTTCACCTGCTCGATGAAGGCGGGAATCTTATCGGGCGTGCCGATCTCGCCCAGCATCTTCAGCACCGCCTCGTTGGCGCCGCCATGCGCGGGGCCCCAGAGTGCGGCGATGCCCGCCGCGATGCAGGCGAAGGGGTTGGCGCCCGTGGAACCGGCGAGGCGCACGGTGGAGGTGGAGGCGTTCTGCTCGTGGTCCGCGTGCAGGACCAGGATGCGGTCCATCGCCCGCTCCAGCACCGGCGAGACCTTGTAGTCCTCCGCCGGCACGGCGTTGAGCATGTGCAGGAAGTTGGCGGCGTAGGACAGGTCGTTGCGCGGGTACACGAAGGGCTGGCCCAGCGCGTACTTGTAGGCCATCGCCGCGATGGTCGGCACCTTGGCGATCAGGCGGTATGCCGCGATCTCGCGCTGGTGGGCGTCGTTGATGTCGAGGTTGTCGTGGTAGAAGGCGGCCAGCGCGCCGACCACGCCGCACATGATCGCCATCGGGTGCGCGTCGCGGCGGAAGCCGTTGAAGAAGTTCCGGATCTGCTCGTGCACCATGGTGTGGCGCGTCACGCCCGCGCGGAACTTCGCCAGCTGGGCCGCGTCCGGCAGCTCGCCGTACATCAGCAGGTAGCAGACCTCGATGAAGTCGCTGCTTTCCGCCAGCTGGTCGATCGGGTAGCCGCGGTACAGCAGCACGCCCTCGTCGCCGTCGATGTAGGTGATCTTGCTTTCGCAGGACGCCGTCTCGCCGTAGCCGGGGTCGTAGGTGAAGATGCCGAGCTGGCCGTACAGCTTGCGGATGTCCGCCACCTGCGGCCCCAGCGTGCCGGTGAGCAGCGGCATCGCGGCGGTCTTGTTGCTGCCGTCCAGCGAGATGGTGATGGAAGCGGATTGGCTCATGGCGCGGGCGACCTTCCTTCGGGGCGTGGGGGCGGCGCCCGTTGCCGTGGGCGTCCTTGTGCGGTGCAGGATAAGCTAGCCTGACGGCTTGTCCATCGCCCTCGTCGGAGGCTTCACCGCCGCCAATGCGCCGGCGGCTCGAAGCCCCCGGCCCACAGGCCGCGCTGCGCCAGCCGCGCGGCACCTTCCAGCGGCACAAGCGCCGGCAGGGCGTCGCCCGCGGCCAGCGCCCAGCCGTTGTTGACCAGCGAGGCGTTCAGCTCCGCGCCCCCCGCTTGGCACACGCCCAGCGCGCGGCCGTAGCGGTCGCGCCCATGGATGCGGCAGTCCACCGCGCGGTCGCTCACCAGCCGCGCCAGCTCGGCGGCGGCCGCGGTGCCGCAGTCGTAGAGGCGGCCGTGGGCGTCCGTGCAGCTCTGCCCGCGCTCCGGCGCGTCCACGCCCAGCAGGCGCAGCGTGCGCTCGCCCAGGCGCAGCGTGTCGCCGTCCACGATGCGGATCTCGCTGGCCTGCGCCCGCCAGTCGGCGGTGCGCGGGGCGGAGCCCATGAGGTCGGAGGGCAGGCCCAGCGCCACCAGCAGCGCGCCGATCACGGCGAGCGTGCCGCCCAGGACGGCGCGGCTGACGGGGCGGCGGGCGGATCGGAAGATGCGGCGCTGTCGCATGCCCGGAGGGTTAACCCGGCCGCAGGGGATGCACAACCCGGATGTTACCGGATGTTACGAATCGCGCGGGGCGTGCCAGAACCGCTTCGTGCGCGCCAGTTCTCGCCAAGCGGCGATGGCGGCCAGCCGCGATCCCTCCGCGCGGCCGGCGGCGAAGCCGGTGACGGTGCCGATGGCGAATCCGCCCGCCCCGCGCCCTTCCAGCCGCGCGGCCAGGGCGCGCGCCACGGCGAGATCGGAAAGCA
>JALHNW010000138.1 GCA_022843345.1 Rubritepida sp.
AGATCGCGCCCATGGGCTCGGCCGGCGGCGTGCCGGTCGCGACGCCGCCGCCCGTTTCCGTGGCGATCGAGCCGCCGCGCCCGGCGCCGGCGGCGAAGACCATGCTGGTGACGCAGGCGGTGCGCGCGGGGCAGCGCATCTACGCGCAAGGGTCCGACCTCATCGTCATGGGCGCGGTGAACGCGGGCGCCGAGGTGCTGGCGGACGGCAACATCCACGTCTATGGCGCGCTGCGCGGCCGGGCGGTGGCCGGCGCCAGCGAGGACGCGGAGGCGCGCGTCTTCGCCCAGCACTTCGACCCGGAGCTGGTGGCGATCGCCGGCTTCTACGCGCTGCGCGAAGGGTTCCAGGAGAAGGCCATCGGCCGCGCCATGTCGGTGCGGCTGGAGGGCGAGCAATTGCGCTTCGACCCGCTCGGGTGAAGCCGGACGTTTCAGGGGGTTCTCACAGCATGGCGCAGGTCATCGTCGTCACATCGGGCAAGGGGGGGGTGGGCAAGACCACCTCCTCCGCCGCCATCGCCACGGGGCTGGCCCAGCGGGGCAAGCGCACGGTCGTCATCGACTTCGACGTGGGGCTGCGCAACCTCGACCTCATCATGGGCGTCGAGCGGCGGGTGGTGTTCGACATCGTCAACGTCATCCAGGGCGAGGCGAAGCTTTCCCAGGCGCTGATCAAGGACAAGCGGGTGGAGGGGCTCTACATCCTCCCCGCCTCGCAGACCCGCGACAAGGACGCGCTGACGAAGGAAGGCGTGGGCACCGTCATCGAGGAGCTGGCGAAGGAGTTCGACTTCATCCTCTGCGACAGCCCGGCGGGGATCGAGAAGGGGGCGCTGCTGGCGCTCTACTTCGCCGACCAGGCGATCGTGGTGACCAACCCCGAGGTGTCGAGCGTGCGCGACAGCGACCGCATCCTGGGTGTGCTGCAAAGCAAGTCCAAGCGCGCCGAGGAGAAGAAGGACCCGGTGAAGCAGCACCTCCTGCTCACCCGCTACGACCCGGCGCGGGTCGAGCGGCAGGAGATGCTGAAGCTGGACGACGTGCTGGACATCCTGGCCATCCCGCTGCTGGGCGTGATCCCGGAAAGCGAGAGCGTGCTGAAGGCGTCCAACTCCGGCAACCCCGTGATCATGGACGCCGAGAGCACGGCCGGCCAGGCCTATGCCGACGCCGTGGCGCGCTTCCTGGGCGAGGACCGGCCGCACCGCTTCCTGGAGCCGCCGAAGAAGGCCGGCTTCTTCGGGCGCTTGTTCGGCGGCGGGAGGGCGGCATGAGCTGGCTCTCCTTCTTCCAGAAGCAGAAGCGCGAGGCGGCGGCGACCCCCTCCTCGGCCTCCGCCGCCAAGGACCGCTTGCAGGTCATCATCAGCCACGAGCGCGTGGGCCGCGGGCGGGAGGACTTCCTGCCCAAGCTCCAGCAGGAGCTGGTGCAGGTGGTGGCCCGCTACGTCGCCATAGACCCCAGCAAGGTGCAGGTGAACCTGGAGCGCGGCGGCGACGTCTCGGCCCTGTCCATCGACATCGAGCTGCCGGGGCCCAAGGCGACGGCCCACTAGATGCGCGCCGCGATGGAATGGGCCCAGGCGCACGAGACGCCCTGGCCGCGCGACATCCTGGCGCACCTGGAGGGCGGGTTCTTCGAGGGCCCGCCCGACAACGCGGTGCTGGGCCCCGCCCCGCCGCGCGGCGGGCCGGCGGGCATCGTGTTCCGCAAGGGCATCCGCGTGGCCGAGTGGGGCGACACGCATCGCCCGGACATGACCTTCAGCGTCGCCAAGTCCTACCTGGCGCTGCTGGCCGGCCTCGCCTGGGCCGATGGGCGCATCCCCGACCTGGACGAGCCGGTGCTGAAGCGCGCCGCGCACCCGGCCTTCGAAGGGGCGCAGAACGCGCGCATCACCTGGCGGCATTTGCTGACCAACACCTCCGAGTGGGAAGGCACGCTCTGGGGCAAGAGCGACCTGATAGACCGCGGCCGCAACCTGGGCGTGGAAGGGCAGGGCGCCAAGCGCAGCGCGCGGCCGCTGCACGCGCCGGGCGAGTACTGGGAATACAACGACGTCCGCGTGAATGCGCTGGCGCTGGCCCTGCTGCTGGTGTTCCACCGCCCCCTGCCGGTGGTGTTCGGCGAGCGCATCGCCGACCCGCTGGGCTGCTCGGACAGCTGGTCGTGGCGCGGCTACTCCACCTCCACCATCACGGTGGATGGCGAGGAGATGGAAAGCGTCTCCGGCGGCGGGCACTGGGGCGGCGGCGTGGTGATCTCGGCCGAGGACCAGGCGCGCATCGGCCTCATGGTGGCCGGCGAGGGCAAGGGGCTGGTGCGCGGCGAATGGCTGCGGATGTGCCGCACGCCCTGCGCGCTGAACCCGCATTACGGCTTCCTGTTCTGGCTGAACAGCGACGGCGCGAAGTGGCCGGCGGCCAGCCGCGGCAGCGCCTGCTTCAGCGGCGCCGGCGGGCACACGACCTGGATGGAGCCCGACGGCGACATCGTCAGCGTGACGCGCTGGCTCGATCCCGCGGTGCTGCCGGGCTACATGGAGCGAGTCAAGGCCTGATGGCGGCGTCCACCGCGTCGCCCAGGCGGTCCACGATCAGGTCCACTTCATCGGCGCGGATGATGTAAGGGGGCGCCAACAGCACGTGGTCGCCCGCCACCCCATCGGCCGTGCCGCCGGTGGGATAGCAGGCGAGGCCGCGCCGGAATGCCTCCTCCTTCACGCGGGCGTGCAGGGCGTGTTCCGGCGGGAAGGGCTGCTTCGTCGCGCGGTCCTGCACCAGCTCGATGGCCTGGAACAGCCCGCGGCCGCGGATGTGGCCGACATGGCGGTGGTTGCCGAAGCGCTCCGTCAGGCGCTGCTCCAGCAGGGCGCCCATGGCGCGGACGTTGGCGAGCAAATCCTCCTCCGCGATCACCTGCTGCACGGCGAGGGCGGCGGCGCAGGCCACCGGGTGGGCCTGGTAGGTGTGGCCGTGCTGGAAGGCACCGGTGCCGGATTCCAGCCCTTCGACCACGCGGCGCGACACAAGCAAGGCGCCGATCGGCTGGAAGCCGCCGCCCAGCCCCTTGGCCACGCATTGCAGGTCGGGCACCACGCCTTCCTGTTCCCAGGCGTGCATCGTGCCGGTGCGGCCCATGCCGCACATGATCTCGTCCAGGATGAGCAGCGCGCCGTGGCGGTCGCAGACCGCGCGCATGGCGGGGAAATAGCCGGCGGGGGCGGTGACGCAGCCGGTGGTGGCGCCCACCACCGGCTCGGCGATGAAGGCGGCGACGGTGTCGGGGCCGAGGCGCTGGAACTCCGCCTCCAGCTCGGCGGCGAGGCGCGCGACATAGGCGGCCTCGTCCTCGTCGGCCCGCCGGTCGCGCCAGGCGAAGGCGGGGGAGACGTGGCTGAAGGCCGGCGACAGCAGCGGGGCGTAGAGCGCGCGCCGCGCGACGTTGCCGCCGGCCGACAGCGCGCCGAGCGTGTTGCCGTGGTAGCTCTGGCGGCGGGCGATGACGCGGCTGCGCGCGGGCTGGCCGATCTCGACGAAATACTGGCGGGCCAGCTTCAGCGCGGCCTCGACGGCCTCCGAGCCGCCGGAAACGAAATAGGCGCGCGACAGGCCGCCGGGCTCGTGGCCCACCAGGGTCTCGGCCAGCGCCTCGGCGGGGTCGTTGGTGAAGAGGGAGGTGTGGACGTAGCACACCTGGTCCAGCTGCGCCTTGATCGCCTCGATCACGCGTGGGTGGCCGTGGCCCAGGCAGGCGACGGCGGCACCGCCCGAGGCGTCCAGCACCTGGCGCCCGCCTTCCTCCACCAGCCAGGAACCGTGGCCGCCCACCGCGCGGGGCGGGGTGCGGCGGGGGGTGCGGTGCAGGATGCGCGAGGCCATGCGCGCAGCCTGCCGCGTCAGGCGGTGGCCAGCAAGGCGACGCCCGCCATGATGAGGGTGATGGCGGCGAGCTTCTGCATCCCCATCGCCTCGCCCCAGAAATGCCAGCCCAGCAGCGCGATGAGGGCGTAGGAGGCGGCGGTGCAGGGCAGGGCGACGCTCATCGGGATCTTGCGCAGCGCCACGATGTAGAGCAGCGCCCCGACGCCGTAGAAGCCCAGCCCCGCGATGGTGGAGGGCCGGAAGAGCTGCGCCACGAAGCCGCCCTCGCCCCCCGCGCCGGTCTTCAGCAGCAGCTGCCCGACCATGGAGGAGGTGATGGCGGCGACCAGCGCGGCCCAATGCGCGTTCATGGCCCGCCCTTCTCCACGGCGCGCACCACCCCCTGCGGCTTGCCGTTGGCGGACAGGAAGGCGCGGCCCAGGTATTCGCCCATCACGCCCAGGATGAGGAACTGCACGCCCGCGATCAGCAGCATCACCGTCATGGTGGAGGCCCAGCCCGACGGCGTCTCGATGAACATCGCCTCGATGATGACGAACAGCGCCAGCAGCAGCCCCAGCACGCCCATGGCCGCGCCCGCGAACATGGCGAGGCGCAGCGGCAGCAGCGAGAAGGAGGTGGCGAGGTTCAGCCACAGCCGCACCAACCGGCGCATGGTGTAGTTGCTGTGGCCGTCCGCGCGGGCGAAGTGCTTCACCTCCAGCGTGGTGATGCGCTGCGTCACCTGCATGATGAGGCCGTCTATGTAGGGGTAGGGGCCGCCATACTTCGTCACCTCGCGCACCACCATCGCCGAGCAGCAGCGGAAGGAGGAAAGGTAGAGGCCCCGCGGCTTGTCCAGCAGCGCGTCCGCCACGCGGTTGGCGAAGCGCGAGCCGAGGTTGCGCCACCCCTCGTGCTCCTTCTTCGCGTAGGTGGTGTAGACCACGTCCCAGCCGCCCAGGCGCGCGTGGTCGTAGAGGCGCACCACCTCCTCGGCCGGGTTCTGCAGGTCGTCGTCCATGTTGATGGCGAAGGCGCCGCGGGCGTGGCGGAAGCCGGTCATCACCGCGTTGTGCTCGCCGAAGTTGCGCGCGTGCTCGATGAAGGTGATCGGCACGGTGGCGGCGCGCACCAGCGCGCGGCAGACCTCCCCCGAATCATCCGGGCTGCCGTCGTTCACCAGCACGATCTCGATGCCGCCCTCGGGCCGCAGCTCGGACAGGGCGGCGACGAGGCGGCCGATCGTGGCGGCGCCGCGATAGACGGGGATGACGACCGAGAGGCCGACGGGATGCTGCTGGTCCATTTCTGTCCTCAACGCCGCGCGAGCGCGAGCAGCGAACCGCCCGCCGGGAAGCGCAGCCCGATGCGCGAGAGCGCCCGCTCCGCCTCCGTGGCGGCGAAGAAGGCGCGGTCCGCCCAGGGCGGGTAGTGGGTGACGTCGGATGCCGCGTTCTCGTCCCTGGACAGCAGCTTGCGCTGCACGGCCATCAGCGGCAGCAGCAGGCTGTTCCAGTGCCGCGCCTCGACGGCGGCGAAGCCCGCCTGCGCCAGCAGCGCGCGGACCCCGGCGCGGTCGTAGCGCCGGGCGGTGTGCACCCGCGCATCATGGGCCGAGCGCAGCCACTCGTGGGCGGGCAGGTTCAGCAGCAGCAGGCCGCCGGGGCGCAGGGCGCGGCGGAACTCCCCCAGCGCGGCCGCCTGGTCCACCGCGCGGTGGCACAGCACGTCCAGGCTGCACAGCGCATCGAAGCTGCCATCGGCGAAGGGCAGGGCGTTGACGGTGCCGGCGACGACGTGCGCGCCGGCCTT
>JALHNW010000139.1 GCA_022843345.1 Rubritepida sp.
TGGCGCGCGCGGCGATGACGCGCGCGGTGATGTCGGACGGCCCGCCGGCCGCGAAGGGCACCATCATCGTGACCGGGCGCGTCGGGAAGTCCTGCGCCCGCGCGGGCGCGGCGAGGAGCGCGGGCGCGGCCAGGATGGCGCGGCGGGTGGCGTGCATGGGTGTCCTCCGTTTCGTTGCCGCCATCCTGGCGCGGGGCGGCGCGGCTTGTCCAATGGTGGCGCGCGTTTCATACGGGCGGGGTCCAAGGGGGAAATCAGCGCCGCATGTCCACCGACCTCGCCATCGCCCGCGCCGCCACGCTGCGCCCCATCGCCGAGGTCGCGGCCCGCGCCGGCATCCCGGCCGAGGCGCTGGAGCCCTACGGCAAGCACAAGGCCAAGGTGGCGCTGGACTTCGTGGCCCAGGCCCGCCGGGACCGCCCGCGCGGCAAGCTCGTCCTGGTCACCGGCATCAACCCCACCCCGGCCGGCGAGGGCAAGACCACCACCACCGTCGGCCTGGGCGACGCGCTGAACCGGCTGGGCCGGCGCGCCATGATCTGCCTGCGCGAGCCCAGCCTGGGCCCGTGCTTCGGCGTCAAGGGCGGTGCCGCGGGCGGCGGCCACGCGCAGGTGGTGCCGATGGAGGACATCAACCTCCACTTCACCGGCGACTTCCACGCCATCACCGCGGCCAACAACCTGCTGGCGGCGATGCTGGACAACCACCTCCACTGGGGCAACGCGCTGGGGGTGGACCCGCGCCGCGTCACCTGGCGGCGTGCGCTCGACATGAACGACCGCGCGCTGCGCCAGGTGGTGCAGTCCCTCGGCGGCCCCGCGAACGGCTTCCCGCGCGAGGACGGCTTCGACATCGTCGTCGCCAGCGAGGTCATGGCGGCCTTCTGCCTCGCCCAGGACCTGCCCGACCTCCAGGCGCGCCTCGGCCGCATCATCGTGGCGGAGACGCGCGAGCGCAGGCCGGTGACGGCCGCCGACCTGAAGGCCGACGGCGCCATGGCCGTGCTGCTGCGCGACGCCTTCGCGCCCAACCTGGTGCAGACGCTGGAGGGAAGCCCCGCCCTGGTGCATGGCGGCCCCTTCGCCAACATCGCCCATGGCTGCAACAGCGTCGTCGCCACCACGCTGGGCCTGCACCTGGCCGACGTGGTGGTGACGGAGGCGGGCTTCGGCGCCGACCTGGGGGCGGAGAAGTTCCTGGACATCAAGTGCCGCCTCGCCGGCCTTTCGCCCGATGCCTGCGTGATCGTGGCCACCGTGCGCGCGCTGAAGATGCATGGCGGCGTGGCGAAGCCGGAGCTGGGCCGCGAGGACGTGGCGGCGGTGACGCGCGGCATCGCCAACCTGGCCCGGCACGCCGAGAACATCCGCAAGTTCGGCATCCCGCCCGTCGTCGCGCTCAACCGCTTCGACTCCGACACGCCCGCCGAGATAGCCGCCGTCACCAAGGCGATGGCGGCGATGGGCGTGGAGGCGCACCTGTGCACCCACTGGAGCGACGGCGGCGCGGGCGCCGAGGCGCTGGCCCACGCCGTGCTGCGCCGCCTCGACGAGGGGCAGGCGCGCTTCGCCCCCCTCTACCCCGACGCGATGCCGCTGGCGGAGAAGATCCGCACCGTGGCGCGCGAGGTCTACCGCGCCGCCGACATCGCCCTGCCGGCCGCGGTGGCGGCGAAGCTGGCGCGGTTCGAGGCGCTGGGCTTCGGCCACGTCCCGGTCTGCATCGCCAAGACGCAGTATTCCTTCAGCGCCGACCCCGCGCTGCTGGGCGCGCCCACCGGCCACGTGCTGCCGGTGCGCGAGGTGCTGCTGTCCGCCGGGGCGGGCTTCGTGGTGGCGATCTGCGGCGACGTGATGACCATGCCCGGCCTGCCCCGCCGGCCGGCCGCGGAATCCATCCGCCTGGACGCGGACGGGCGCATCGAGGGGCTGTTCTGATGCGGGGGCGGGTTGCAATCCCCTCCCCGCCTCCTTGATCATCCAGGTTGAGAGGATGGCCGCCCGCCCGCATCGCGGCGGCCGAAGGAATGCCGTGGACCGCCCCACCGAAGACCCCACGCCCCGGCGCCGCGCCCTGCTGGCCGGGCTGCTGCTCCCGCCCGCGCTGGCCGGCTGCGGCGGCAACGCCATCGCCCAGCGCGGCACCCTGCCCGACCTGGCCGACCTGGCCGAGCGCGTGCTGCCCGCCGTCGTCGCCATCTCCGTTCAGTCCGAGGGGCCGCAGCCGGTCCCGCCCGAGTTCCGCGGCACCCCGCTTGAGCGCTACTTCCGCGGGCGGCGGGAGCGCAGCCAGGGCGCGGGCAGCGGCTTCGTCATCGACCCGGCCGGCTTCATCGTCACCAACAACCACGTCATCGGCAACGCCAGCCGGGTGACGGTGTCCCTGCAGAACGGGCAGGAACTCACCGCCCGCGTGGTGGGCAGCGACGAGCTGATGGACCTGGCGCTGCTGCGGATCGAGGCGCGCTCGCCGCTCACCGCGGTGGGGTGGGGCTCCTCGGCGGCGATGCGGATCGGCTCCTGGGTGCTGGCGGCGGGCAATCCCTTCGGGCTGGGCGGCTCGGTCACGGCGGGCATCGTCTCCGCGCGCGGGCGCGACATCGGGGCGGGGCCGTTCGACGACTTCATCCAGACCGACGCGGCCATCAACCCGGGAAATTCCGGCGGGCCGCTGTTCAACCTCCAGGGGGAGGTGATCGGCATCAACACGGCCATCTACTCGCCCTCGGGCGCCAATGCCGGCATCGGCTTCGCCACGCCCTCGGACCTCGCGCGGCCGGTGATCGAGGGGTTGCGGCGCGACGGGCGGGTGGAGCGCGGCTGGCTGGGCGTGGACGTGCAGGACCTGGCGGCGGACGACCCGCGCAGCCAGAGCCGGCGCGCCGTGCTGGTGGCGGGCATCGTGCGCAACGGTCCCGCCGCGCGCTCGGGCCTGCGCGCGGGCGACGTGGTGCTGGCGATCAACGGCGAGCGCACGGAGACGTCGCGCATGCTGGTGCGTTCCATCGCCGCGGTCCCGCCCGGGCAGACCGTGCGCTTGACGCTGCTGCGCGAGGGGCGCACCCAGGAATTGCCGGTGCAGGTGGGGCGTCGCCCCGGAGGGGCGCCGTGATCGGTTCCCGGAGGGGCGCCGTGGGCTTCCGCGCGATGATGAGAAGGATGTCTGGCGGATGATGCGTATCCTGCTCGTCGAGGACGACGTGGAAGTGGCGCGCTTCGTGAAGAAGGGCCTCCAGGAGGCCGGGCACACGGTCGAGCACGCGGCCAATGGGCGCGACGGGCTGTTCCTCGCGGCTTCCGAATCCTTCGACATGCTGGTGCTGGACCGCATGCTGCCCGGCGGCGTGGACGGCGTGCGCCTGGTCGAGACGCTGCGCGGCCAGGGCAACCGCACGCCCGTGCTGTTCCTTTCCGCGCTCAGCGCGGTGGACGAGCGGGTGAAGGGCCTGAAAGCGGGCGGCGACGACTACCTCACCAAGCCCTTCGCCTTCGCCGAGCTGCTGGCGCGCGTGGAGGCGCTGGGCCGCCGCCCCTCCTCCGAGGCGCCGGTGACCAAGCTCAAGGTCGCCGACCTGGAGCTGGACCTGCTGAGCCGCACCGTCACCCGGTCGGGCAAGAAGGTGGACGTGCAGCCGCGCGAGTTCCGCCTGCTGGAGCACCTGATGCGCCACGCCGGCCAGGTGGTGACGCGCACCATGCTGCTGGAGAAGGTGTGGGACTACCACTTCGACCCGCAGACCAACGTGATCGACGTGCATGTCAGCCGCCTGCGGCAGAAGCTGGACAAGGGCTTCGACAAGCCGCTGATCCACACGGTCCGCAACGCCGGATACATGATCCGCGCCGAGGGCTGATGCGCCCGCCCGCGGCCCGCCCCGCCCCGCCGCGGCTGCTGCAATCCGCCGGCTTCCGCTTCGCCCTGCTGTTCATGGGCATCTTCTCCATCGCCGCGGCCTTCCTGGTCGCCGTGCTGTGGTGGGCGACGGCCGGCGCGCTGGACCGCCAGACGGTCGCCGCCATCCGCGCCGATTCGACCGCCCTGCTCGACCGCCACCGCGACGGCGGCGTGTCCGCGCTGATCGAATCGATCGAGGACCGGCTGGCGCAGGACGTGGAGGCGGAGACCATCTACCTCCTCCTCGGCCCCGGCGGCGCCAAGCTCGCCGGCAACCTGGAGCGCCTGCCGGAATCGCTGGACGGCGACGGCGCCTGGTTCCGCGCCCGCATCGCCCATGACGGGGCGAGCGCGGAGGCGCGCATCCACCGCCGCGACCTGCCCGGCGGCCTGCGCCTGCTGGTGGGGCGCGACGAGAGCGAGCGCGTGCAGCTGCGCCTGCTGCTGACCGAGGGGGTGGTGTGGTCGCTCGGCGCCATCATCGTCTTCGGCGTCATCGGCGCCTCCGTGATCCGCCGCGCCCTGCGCGCCCGCATGGCGCCGGCCACCGAGACGGCGCGCAACATCGCCTCGGGCGACATGTCGCACCGCGTCCCCCTGTCGCCGCAGGATGACGAGTTCGACCGGCTGGGCGCGACGATGAACGCGATGCTCGACCGCATCTCGCTGCTGATGGCCGGCGTGCGCTCGGTCTCCGACGCCATCGCGCACGACCTGCGCACGCCCATCGCCCGCGCCCGCGGCAAGCTGGAGGAGGCGCTTGCGACCGCGACCACCGCCGACGACCTGCGCGGCGCGGTGGAGGAGGGCATCGCCGACCTCGACAACATCTCGCGCATCTTCCAGGCCCTGCTGCGGATCGCCGAGGCCGAGGCGGGCGCGCGCCGCGCCGCCTTCGCCCCGCTCGACCTGCCCGAGGTGCTGCGCGACGCCGCCGAGTTCTACGAGGCGATGGCCGAGGATGCCGGCCAGCTCCTGGCCACCGAGCTGCCCGGCGCCCTGCCCATGGTGGGCGACCGGGACCTGCTGCTCCAGGCGGTGGCGAACCTGCTGGACAACGCCATGAAGTTCACCCCCGCCGGCGGCACCATAACCCTGTCCGCGAGGCAGGAGGGCGGGCATGCCGTGATCGCGGTGGCCGACAGCGGCCCCGGCCTGTCGCCGGAGGACCGGGCGCGCGCCATGGACCGCTTCTTCCGCGCGGACGCCTCGCGCAACACGCCCGGCTCGGGCCTCGGCCTCTCGCTGGTGCGCGCGGTGGCGCAGCTGCACCGGGGCGAGGTGGAGCTGGCGGACGCGCATCCCGGCGCCGCGCCGCCCGGGCTGCGGGTGGCGCTGCGCCTGCCGCTGGGGTGACGGAAGCTTCACCCCTGGCCCACCGCGGCACAGCCTGCGCCCTGCCACGCTGCGCCCCATGCGGTTCCCCTACGCCCTGCCCGTGGTGGCGCTCCTGTGCATCCATCCTGGCCGGGCCGAGCCGGCGGAGGCGTCCCTGCGCCTGACCACCGACAGCGCCGAGTATTGCGAGAGCCTGGCGCTGCGCCTCGCCGGCATGCCGGCCGCCGCCGCGCCCCTGCCGAACGCGCTGAGCGAGGAGGGCCGCCGCCTCTGCGCCGGCGGGCACTATCGCACCGGCATCGCCAAGCTGCGCCGCGCCATCCGCCTGGCCAACGAGGCGCGCGCCGGCGGGTGAGCCCCTTCCTGTCCGTCGCCCTGTCCGGCACCGCCGCCACGGCCGCGGGGATCGGGCTGGCGCGCTTCGCCTTCGTGCCGCT
>JALHNW010000140.1 GCA_022843345.1 Rubritepida sp.
CATCCGCCGGCCCGTCGCGGAACCGCGTCGCCGCCACGTCCAGCGCCGGGTGCACCGCGGAGAAGACGGGCGCGCCATCACCCAGCGGCTCCGCCAGCACCCCCAGCACGGCCACGCTCAGCACCGGCCGGCGCAGGCCGGACAGCGCCACCGGCACGCCCGCGCGCAGCATCCGCGGCTCGATCATCGGCGCGCTCACCCAGCCGCCGCCCTGCGGCCCGCGCGCCAGACGCAGGCCGATGACCGGGTGGCCCATCGCCTCGGCCAGTGCCGCCGCCACCGGCTCCCCCTCGGGGATCGCGTCCGCCGGCAGGGGGGCCAGCGGGTTGCCGCTTTCCCAGGCCTCCGCCAGCCAGCCCACGGCGCCGCTCATCGGAGGTTGATCTCCTCCTCCTGGAAGCCCCCGGCCGGCGGCGCTTCCATGGACACGGCCGGCGGGCCGGCGTCGCCGCCGTACAGCGCCTCGGGCAGCCAGGTGACGATGCCAGGGAAGGCGTAGACCATCAGCATGGTGAAGACGACGATGTAGATGAACGGCATGCAGCCCTTGAAGATGTCCTCCAGCCGCACGTGCTTGGGCGCCACGCCCTTCAGGTAGAAGGCCGCCATGGCGACGGGGGGCGAGAGGAAGGAGGTCTGCAGGTTCAGCGCGATCATGATGCCGAAGAACAGCGGGTCCACGCCGAAATCGTCCAGCAGCGGCAGGAAGATCGGGACGAAGATCACGATGATCTCCGTCCATTCCAGCGGCCAGCCGAGCACGAAGATGATCGCCTGCGCCAGCAGCATGAAGGTGAAGGTGTTGAGCGGCAGCGACTTGACGAAGTTCTCCACCACGCCCTGCCCGCCCAGGTACCCGAACACCGAGGAGAAGATGTAGGAGCCGACGAACAGCCAGCACACCATGGCCGAGGTGCGCGCGGTGAGGAACACGCTCTCCTTCAGCTTCTCGAAGGAGAAGGAGCGGTAGACGATGGCCAGGATGATGGAGCCCAGCGAGCCCATCGCCGCCGCCTCCGACGGCGTGGCCAGCCCCATCAGGATGGCGCCCAGCACCATGCCGATCAGCAGCGCCAGCGGGAAGAAGCTGGTGGCGAGGTTCCACAGGATGCGCCCGAAGGGCACGTTCACCGCCTCGGGCGGCAGGCGCGGCGCCACCTCGGGCTTGAGGATCGCGAGCACGATCACGTAGGCGATGTAGAGGGAGGCCAGCGTGATGCCCGGGATGAAGGCGGCGGCGTAGAGCTGCACCACCGATACGCCGGCCGTGGCCCCGTACAGGATCAGCATGATGGAGGGCGGGATCAGGATGCCCAGGCACCCGCCCGCGCAGATCACGCCCGAGGCCAGCTTCACGTCGTAGCCCGCGCGCAGCATGGCCGGGAAGGCCAGCAGCCCCATCAGCGTCACCACCGCGCCCACGATGCCCGTCGCGGTCGCGAACAGCGCGCAGGTGCCCAGCGTGGCGACGGCGAGCGAGCCGGGGATGTTGCCGCTCGCCATCTGCAAGGAGCGGAACAGCCGGTCGAGGATGTTCGCCCGCTCGATGATGTAGCCCATCAGCACGAACAGGGGCACCGAGATCAGCACGTCGCTGCTCATCACCGCATAGGTGCGCTGGATCAGCAGGTCGAACACCCGGTCGCCCATGCCGAGGTAGCCGAAGAACAGCCCCATCGCCATCAGCGTGAAGGCGATGGGGAAGCCCAGCAGGATGAAGAACAGGAACAGGATGAGCTGCGTGAGGCCGAGGCCCGCGTCGGAAATCATGGCAGGACCCTCAGTGCTTCTTGTGGAGGATGGCGTCGCCCTCGCGGAGCGCGCGTTCCAGCTCCTCCGGGCTCTTCTCGGCGGCCTTGGCCAGGATGATCTGGTCCAGCTCCTCCACGTCGCTCAGCCGCTGCGGCCATTCGCCCGAGCGGATGGCGCGCACGCAGCGCACCACCTCCACCAGGCCCTGGAGCAGCATGATGAAGCCCACCACGGGGATGATGCCCTTGAACGGCCAGATGATCGGCCCGGAGGGCGAGAACATCGAGCGCTCGTTCTGCATCATGCTGAGTTCGAAGAAGTGCCAGCCGGCCACCATGAAGGCGAAGATGGCGGGGAAGAAGAACAGGATGTAGAGCACGAGGTCGAACCAGGCCTGCCGGCGCGGCGGCATCATGCGGTACAGGAAGTCGCCCCGCACGTGCCCGTTCCGGCTCAGCGCATAGGCGCCGGCGAACATGAACAGCGTGCCGTAGAGCATGTACTGCGCGTCATACCCCCAGTTGGTGGGGGCGGAGAAGAACCGTCGCGCGAAGACCTCATAGACGATCGCCGCCGTCAGCAGCAGGATGGTCCAGGAGAAGACCTGCCCCACCAGCGTCGAGAAGCGGTCCACCGCCAGCAGGGCGCGCGACACCAGCGCGGAGCCCGAAAAGGCGATCCCCACGATCAGCGCCGCCACGACGAGGCCGGCGAGACCGCCCGTCACCATCGCATCCGTCATGCGTCCCTCCCGGACTGCAAGGCATGAAAAAAGCCCGGCCCGGCGCTTCTGCTGCCGGGCCGGGCCATGGTCAATCCGCGATCAACCGCGGGCGAAGAAGTGGTTGTAGGAGACGACCGGCGACACGTTGTAGCGCAGCGAGAAGTTGCCCACGCGCCGGCACCAGTCGCGCTGGCTGTCGCACACCTTCTTGAAGAAGGCGCCCGTGGCGGGCGAGGACGTGTCCGCCTCCTGCCGCGCGATCACCCGGTCCCACGCCTGGAGCTGCGCGTCCAGGATCGGCCGCGGCGTGGGGCGCACGTTCACGCCCTGGGTCTGCGACATCGCCAGCAGGTCGCGCGAGTAGCGGTCCTGCAGCTTCCACGACATGTCGGCGGACGCGGCCTCCGTGCAGTGGCGTATGGCCGCGCGCAGCTCCTCGGGCAGGGCCTCGAAGCGCTGGCGGTTGAACAGGATCTCGAAGCTCTCCACCGCCTGGTGGTAGCTCTGGATGTAGTAGTTCTTGGCCACGTCCGGGAAGCCCAGCACGCGGTCGCTCGACGGGTTGTTGAACTCGGCGGCATCGATGACGCCGCGCTCCAGCGCGGGGACGATCTCGCCGCCCGGCAGCGCCACGACGGCCGCGCCCATCTCCTGGAACAGGTCGGTCGCCAGGCCCACGGTGCGGTAGCGCAGGCCGCGGATCTGCTCGGCGCGCTCGATCGGGTTGCGGAACCAGCCCAGCGGCTGCGAGGGCATCGGGCCGGACTGGAAGCCGACCACGTTCATCCGCAGGATGTCGTGCATCAGCTCGCCATACAGCGCCTGCCCGCCGCCGTAGTAGAACCAGCCGAGGAACTGGTTGGCGTCGCCGAACCAGGGGGGCGTGGTGCCGAACAGGCTGAACGCGCGGTTGCGCCCGAACCAGTAGGCCGACACGCCGTGGCCGCCATCCAAGGTGCCCGAATGCACGGCGTCGAGCAGCTGGAAGGCGCCGACCACCGCGCCGGCCGCCAGCAGCTCCAGCCGCAGCCGCCCGCCGCCGACCGCGTTGACGCGGGAAACGAAGTCCTGCGCGAACTCGTGGAAGATGTCGCGCTGCGGCCAGGTGGACTGAAAGCGCAGCGTCGTGGTCTGCGCGCGGCTGACGTTCGGCGTGGCCAGCACCGCGGCGCCCGCCGCGGTGACGGCGCCGGCCTTGAGGAACCCGCGGCGATTGGCGTCGGACATGTCTCGCTCCCTGAATCGAATCCGGTCGGTCCGCTCTGGAGGCGGATCAGACCCGCATAAACATCAGGACAGGAACTTGCAATCCCGTCGTCCTGCAAAGGATTGCTTGACACTTCCCATGTCTCCGGCGCAACGAAGGCGGACCAAGCCAGGACCGTGATGAGCGAGATCCTCGAACGCCCAGCGGCGACGCCGCGCCCCGAATCGCCGCCCCCGCGGCCCTACCGCCTGGAAACCTCGGCGGGGCACCTGCTGCGCCGCGCCCACCAGCGCTACCAGTCCCTGTTCGCCGAGACCGCCGCCGGCCTCGGCCTCACCGGGCCGCAATTCGCCGCCCTGCTGCGCCTGGCCGAAGCGGGCCGCGCCACCCAGAACCAGCTCGGCCGCATGGCGGCGATGGACAGCGCCACCGTGCAGGGCGTGGTGCGCCGCCTGGCGCTGCGCGGCCTGGTGCGCGTGGCGAGCGACCCGCTGGACCGCCGCGCCCGCGTGCTGTCCGTCACCGCCGAGGGCCACGCCCTGCTGCTGGAGGGCAAGGCCGCCGGCAAGCGCGCGAACGACACGCTGCTCGCCCCGCTCGACCCCGGCGAGCGGGCGCACCTGCTGTCCCTGCTCCAGCGCCTATCGGCCTGAGAGGTTTTCCCGACTGGCGCGGGCGCACGCCCCGCGCGAAGCTGCGGGGATGCGCGCAACCCTGTTCCTGCCCCTCCTGCTCGCCCTGCCCGCCGCGGCGCAGGTCTACGCCGTGCCCACGGCCTTCTGCGGCGGCGCCCTGGTGGCCGAGCAATTCTCCACCCAGGTCGTCCCCGGCGCCATGGGCCGGGCCGACTATTCCGTGGTGCTGCGCAACACGCGCGACGCGCCGCTGCGCGTGCTCGTGCAGGTGACGGGCGACATGATGGGCAAGCCCAGCGGCACGCAGGCCATCGCCCCCGGCCAGCGCGTGACGGTGCCGCTCGGCTCCAGCCCCAACACCCCCGGCCGCCTGCCCCTGCGCAACGAGCAGCTGGCCAATGCCGTGCGGATCGGCTGCCAGTCTTGAATCAGGCGGGCGCCGGCCAGTCCGGCCGGTCGAAGCGCTGGACTTCCAGCAGGTAGCCCGCCGGGTCGCGCAGGAAGAAGTGCGTCACGCCGTATTGCGCGGAGTATTCGGGCGCGGGCGGCAGCGCCACGCCCTTGGCCAGCAGGTGCGCGTGCCAGGCCTCCACCTCGCGCGTCACGAAGGTGAAGACCACGCCCCCCTCGACGCGGGGGTCGGCGCTGGCCCGCGGCGCGCGGGCGCGGCACACGCCCAGGTAGGCCCGCCCGCCGGAAGCGGCCTCGTAGATGCGGCAGGTGCCCTGGTCCTGCGCCAGCGGCAGCTCCAGCACCTCCTCGAAGAAGCGCCAGCTTTCCTCCGGCCGCTCGGCGTAGAGGAAGGTCACTTGTTGCTCGAAGGGCGTCATGGGCGCAGCATGCCCCGGCCGGGGCGGAGAGCACAGATGCAGAGCCCCATTTCCCTCCACCAGCCGCAATGGGTGAAGGATTTCCGCGCCTTCCTCATGCGCGGCAACGTCATTGACCTCGCGGTGGGCGTGGTGATCGGCGCGGCCTTCACCGCCGTCGTGGCCTCGCTGGTGGAGGACCTGTTCAACCCGCTTCTGGGCCTGCTGCTGGGCGGCATAGACTTCGCCAACCTGTTCGTCGTGCTGTCGGGCGAGCGCCGGCCGACCCTGGCGGCGACGCGCGAGGGCGGGGCGGCGGTGCTGGCGCTCGGCGTCTTCCTCAACGCCGTGATCAAGTTCGCGATCGTGGGCTTCGCGGTGTTCTGGCTGGTGAAGGTGCTGTCGCGCCTCGGCGTCGCCGGCGAGAAGAAGGAGGTGAAGCCTTCCGCCGAGCAGCTCCTGCTCGCCGAGATCCGCGACGAGCTGCGCGCCGCCCGCGAACCCCTCACCCCCCGAAGCTGAGCGCGCC
>JALHNW010000141.1:0-2938 GCA_022843345.1 Rubritepida sp.
CGCCCAGGACGCCATGGCCAGCGGCACGGCCGCGGCGGCGCGCGAGCCAAGCGGCCGGAGGCCGCGCCCGGCGCCTGAGGGCGTGGAACCATGAGCGCCGTCTACGAGAAGCGCCTGCTGACGCGCGAGCGCGGCTCGGGCCTGCTGCAGAAGTTCTGGCAGGTGCCCTGGCCCTTCGTCATGCTGCTCTGCGCCATCGCCGCCGTGGGCTACGTGGCGCTGTACTCGGCCGGCGGCGGGCCGGAGGCCTACGCCTCCAAGCACGCGCTGCGCTTCGGCTTCTCGCTGGTGCTGATGCTATGCATCGGGCTGGTGGACATCCGCGTCCATGCGCGCCTGGCGCCGCTCGCCTACCTCGCCGGCATCGGACTGCTGGTGCTGGTGGCGATGCATGGGGAGGTGGGCAAGGGCGCCCAGCGCTGGATCGACCTTGGCCCGCTCCAGCTCCAGCCCTCCGAGGCGATGAAGATCATCCTGGTGCTGGCGCTGGCCGCCTGGTTCCACCGCGCGTCGTGGGAGCGGGTGGGCAACCCGCTCTTCCTCATCCCGCCCGCGCTGCTGATCCTGCTGCCGGTGGCGCTGATCTTCAGGCAGCCCAACCTGGGCACCGCGCTGATCACCGCCGCCGTCGGCGCCACCATGTTCTGGGCGGCAGGGGTACGCTGGTGGAAGTTCGCGCTGGCCATCGGCGGCGCGGTGGCGGCCGCCCCCATCGTCTACGAGAACCTGAAGGAATACCAGCGCGCCCGCATCCACACCTTCCTGGACCCGGAAAGCGACCCCCTGGGCGCCGGCTACAACATCATCCAGAGCAAGATCGCGCTCGGCTCCGGCGGCTTCTGGGGCAAGGGCTTCATGCAGGGCACCCAGGGCCACCTGAACTTCCTGCCCGAGAAGCAGACCGACTTCATCTTCACCATGATCGCCGAGGAGTTCGGCCTGGTCGGCGCCATGGGCACGCTGGCGCTGCTGCTGCTGGTGGTGGCCTTCTGCTTCCTCGTCGCCCTGCGCTGCAAGCACCAGTTCGGGCGGCTGCTCGCCATCGGGCTGGGGACCAACTACTTCCTCTACATCTTCGTGAACGTGGCGATGGTGACCGGCTCCATCCCCGTGGGCGGCGTGCCGCTGCCGCTGATCAGCCATGGCGGCTCGGCCATGCTGATGGTGATGATGGGCTTCGGGCTGCTGATCAGCGCCTGGGTGCACCGCGACGCGGAGTTCGGCCCGGCGCGGGACTGATCAGGGCCGGCGGGTCTGGTCCGTCCCGCCGCGGCGCGGCGTGTCGTCGAAGGCGCCGGTGACGTTGCGCCCGCAGGCGCCGTTGCGCAGCATGTCCTCGTAGCCGCGCGCCATGTTGGGGCAGGCGGAGGAGAGCGAGCGCCGCCCGCCGTCGCGGCTGTCGAACACGTCGCGCACGAAGCGGTCCACCTCGGCCAGCCCGGCCGCGCGTTCCTGCGGCGTCTTCGGGCTGGCGTTGATGCAGGCGCGCCACGCCGCCGCCGCCTCGTCGCAGGCCGGCACGGTGGTGGAGGGCGGCGTCTGGCGGACCTGCGGCACCAGGCCCTGCGCCATGGACAGGCCGGGCGCGAGGAGGAGGGCACCCAGCAGCACGTGTCGCATTCGTGGAACCCTTCCCAACCCCGGCAGGCGCGGACAGTATTTGCGCCGCCCCCGCCGCGCAAGCCGCGGCCGGCTTCCATCCCCTCCGGTTCATCACCTAGGATGCCGGGGACGGAACGGAGGAACATCCCATGCTCGAAGAAGCGCGCCCGATGCTGGACATCCCCAGCCTGCGCAACCAGGTCGCGCCGCAGGAATGGAAGGCGCGGGTGGACCTGGCCGCCTGCTACCGCCTCGTCGCCCATTACGGGATGAGCGACATGATCGCCAACCACATCTCCTGCCGCGTGCCGGGCGAGGAAGGGGCCTTCCTCATCAACGCCTACGGGCTGATGTACGAGGAAATCACCGCCTCCTCCCTCATCAAGATCGACGTGAAGGGCAACGTCCTGCTGAAGCCGGATTTCGGCGGCCTGGACTACGGCATCAACCGCGCCGGCTACGTCATCCACGGCGCGATCCACGAGCGCCGGCACGACCTGGACTGCGTGATCCACACCCACACCTGGCCGGGCATGGCCGTCTCCTCGCTGGAATGCGGCCTGCTGCCGATGAACCAGACGGCGATGCGCTTCCTGAAGATCGCCTACCACGACTACGAGGGCGTGGTGCTGGACACCGCGATGCAGGACAAGCTGGTGGCCGACATGGGCGACAGCAACGCGATGATCCTGCGCAACCACGGGCTGCTGACCGTGGGGCGCACCATCGGCGAGGCCTTCAACGCGATGCACCGGCTGGAGCTCTCCTGCAAGGCGCAGCTCGCCGCCATGGCCTGCGGGGTGCCGCTGGTGCAGGTACGGAAGGAGGTGCTTGAGGAGACGTGGAACAACTACCAGCCCGGCACGCGGCGCCCCTACGGCGTGATGGAATGGCCCGCCCTGCTGCGGATGCTGGACCGTCAGGATCCGAGCTACCGGAGCTAATCGCCGCGCAGCACCACGGCGTCGCCCGGTGCGACGCCCTCGCGGATCTCCACCCCCTCCGGCGTGGTGATGCCCAGCACCACGGGGCGCGAGACGAAGCGCGCCCCCTCGCGCACCCGCACCACGCGCTGCCCGCCCTCGTTGCGGATCGCCTGCGGCGGCAGCACCACGGCATCCGCGCGCTCGTGCACCAGGATGGAGAGCTGGGCCGACATGCCCACGGCCAGCCGGGACCGCGCCTCGGGCGAGAGAGCGTCCACCAGCACGGACACGGCGAAGGAGGGCATGCCCCCGCCCATCCCCATGCCGCGATCCGCGCTGGCCTGCGCGGCGACGGACTGCACCCGCCCGCGCAGCGGCGTGTCGGCGAAGGCCTCGCCCGTCACCACCAC
>JALHNW010000141.1:2948-5628 GCA_022843345.1 Rubritepida sp.
CCTGGCCGCGCACCAGGAAGCTGTCCAGGTCGCCGATGGAGAACATCGCCTGCCCGCGCGAGACGCGCGAGCCTGCCTCGATCGTCTGCGGCCCGCCGCCCTGGCCGCCGCCGCCCGGCCGCTCCACCGGCATCAGCACCACGCCGTTCACGGGTGCCCGCACCTCGGCATTGGCGAGGTCCTGCTCCAGCTCGCGCAGCTTGCCCTCGGCGTTCAGCATCTCCAGCTCCGCGGTGGCGAGCTGCGTGCCGTCGCCGCGGGCCAGCGTGGCCTGGAGGTCCTGCCGCGCCGCCTCCAGTTGCAGTTCCTGGTTGCGCGCCTGCTGGAGGAGGTTGCGGTGCTCCTCCGCCGGGATGATGCCGCGGCCCAGCAGCATCTGGGATTGCGCGATGCGCGCGCGCAGGTTGCCCGATTCGAGCTCGGCCGCTGCCAGCTGGCGGCGCGCGCGCGCCACCTCGAAGCCCCCGGCCCAGCCCTTCAGCTCGTCCACCTTGGCCCGCGCCCGGATCTCGCCGGCGCGGGCCTCGCGGATGCGCGCCTCCAGCTCGTTGCGGTCCATCCGCAGCAGCACCTCGCCGCGCTGCACCTGCCCGCCGTAGCGGAACAGCCGCTCGCGCACCGTGCCGTCATAGGGGCCGACGACGGAGACGTTGGCGCCGGGCTCCAGCACGCCGACAACGGCGATGCGCTGGGACACCGGCTGCGCCTGCGCGACCATGGTGACGACGCCGCCCGGCACCGCGGCGGGCGCATCGAACGCCGGCTGGGACGCGCCCAGGAAGGTCCAGCCCGCGACGCCGACCACCGCCAGCAGTACCGCGCCGATCGCGCCCGACCGCAGCAGCGCCACCCGCCGGGCGAAGCGCGCCTCGCCCGCTCCCTTGCGCTCCAGCGCCACGAAGGCGTCCTGGAGCCTCGCCAGGTTCTCCGCCAGCTCGGCCTGGAGGCGCTCGACCTCGGTGACGTCGGCGAAGGCGGCGGCGAGCGCCGGGCGGCCATCCACGCGCCAGGCCCGGCTTTCCACCGACAGGCGGCGCGGGCCCACGCTCACCACCCGGCGGCCCTGCGGCGCCTCGGGCTGCAAGGGAGCCAGCACCGCGTCCAGGAAGTCGTCGGCGTTGTCCTGCTCGGCCAGCGCAACCGCCAGCGACTGGCCGAGCGCCTCCGCGCGCGACAGGCCCAGCATGGCCGCGCCGGCGGGGTTGAGCGTCATGATGCGGCTGTCGGGCCCCACGCTCAGCACGCCGTCGGCGACGGCGTCGAGCAGGTGGGCGTAGTCGGGGGCGGCCTCAGTCATTCACGCCGATCTGCCAAGTGTCTAGGGTGGTGCCGAGGGTCTGGTCCAGCTGGGACAGCGCGTTGGCGTAGGCGACCACGGCGGACAGCTCCGCGCTTTCCGCCGCCTGGAGGCTGCCCTGGAAGGACACCACCTGGAAGTTGGACGAGCGCCCGGCCTGGAGCTTCACCAGCTCCAGCTCCAGCTGCGTGCCCGCCAGCTCGCGCGCGCGGCGCGCCAGCTCGGCCTGGCGCTTCAGCGTGTCGATGGCGCGGACGGTGTCCTCCACCTGCTGGCGCAGGCGGTCGCGCGCCGTCTCGATCTGCAGCTCGGTCTGGCGCAGGGCGACGGTGGCGTTCACCTCCGGCTGCTCGCGCGCGACCTGCCCCAGCGGGATGTTGAGCTGGAGCCCGACGTTGAAGTCCGACCGCGCGCCGGTGAGCGCCTCGGCCGAGCGGAACACGTCCGCCCGCTGCGCCCCCAGCGCGTTGCCGGCCACCACGTTCACCTCCCACAGGCGCTGGTTGCGCGCCACGTCGAGGTTGATGCGCGCGATCTCCACCCCCAGCAGCGTGCGCAGGTAGTCGGGCTGGTTGGCCAGGGCCACGGCCAGCGCGGCGCGCGGGTCCACCCGCGCGGCCTCCGCGGCCGGGCGCTCCACCGCCCAGACCGGCGCGGCCTGGTCCACCGCCAGCAGCGTCAGCAGGGCGAGGCGCGCCTGCCGCCAAGCGTTCTCGGCCGAGGCGAGCTGGAGCTCCTGCTGGGCGATGGATGTCTCGGCCTGGATCAGCTCCACCTGGGCGAGGCGGCCCGCAGCCACCAGCGCCTGGTTCACCCCGGCCAGGTCGCGCGCCCGGCGCAGCGATTCGCCGGCGATCCGCAGCTGCTCCTGCGCCTGGATCAGGGCGCGGTAGGCGGTGATGGTCTGCGTCACCTGCTCCGCCACCAGCGAGCGCAGCTGGAGGCGCGAGCCCACCTCCTGGATGCGGGCGATCCGCAGCGGGGCCATGGCGAAGTCGGTGCCGCCGCCGGCCAGCAGGGGCTGCACCACCGTGAAGGTGGCACGCGAGGTCGCCAGCGGGTTCGCGGCGCGGTTGTTGGTCTGCGTGCCCAGCCAGCCGAACTGGAACTGCGTGCCGATGGGCGTGGCGATGTTCACCACCGGCCCGATGGTGGTGGCCATCCCCGTGGTGCGCCCGGTGCGCGCGTAGGTCGTGTTGCCCTGCACGCCGAAGCGCGGGTCGAAGCTCGCCTCCGCCACCCGCAGGTTGAAGCGGTCCGCCACGCGCTGAAGGTACTGCGAGCGAATCGAGCGGTTGTTCCGCAGGGCCAGGAACACGGCCTCCGGCAGGGTCATCGGCACCGCGTTGGCCGGCATGCCGGGGTGGGCGGCCGGGCGGGGCG
>JALHNW010000142.1 GCA_022843345.1 Rubritepida sp.
GTTGAACTGGCGGAAGCGGTCGAGGTCGAGCAGGGCCAGGGCGCGGCCGGGGCGGGCCGGGGCGGCCAGCGCCTCGTCCAGCAGGCGCCGGCTGCCCAGGCCGGTCAGCGGGTCGCGCAGCACCTGGTCGGCCATCTCGTGGATGCGGAAGGCGGTGGCGACGCCGGTGGCGATGTCGCGCAGCGCCTCGATCACCCGCGGGTCGGGCGCGTGGGGCACGCGGTCGAGCACGCAGAGCGTGGCCAGCACCTCGCCGCCCGGCGCACGCACCGGGACGCCGGCGTAGAAGCGCAGGCCGAAGGGTCCGGTCACCAGGTCACGGTCGCGCAGGCGGGGGTCCTGGCGCGCATCGGGGACGAGGATGGCGTCCTCCTCCAGCGCCATCGCGGCGACGAGGCCGCAGGCGCCGGCGTCGCGCGGCACCTCCGTCACGCCGGGCGGCAGGCCGAGGGCGGACTTGAACCAGACCCGCCGCTCATCCACCAGGGAGAGGAGTGCGATGGGCATGCCGGTGGCCCGCGCCGCGAGGCGGGTGAAGACGTCGAAGCGCTCCTCCACCGGCGTGTCCATGAGGCCGAGCCGGCGGACGAGGCGCAGGCGGCGGCGTTCGGCGTCGTCATCGGCGAAGGGCGCGCATGCCATGCTGGCAGCATATGCCCCAAAGCGGCGCGCCGGCACCCCATTCCTTCGATCGGGCGGGATTTTGCGCCGCCGCGCGGTTGACCCGCCGCCGGGCGAGTCCTACAGACTCCCCCCGCAGGCAATGCTGGCCGGAGTTCCCTGACGCATGACCACCCCGCATGACGCGCGCGAGGCCCTGATGACGGGCCGGCGCAGCGACGGCACGGCGGTTCGCCGGCCGCTTTCCCCGCATCTGCAGGTCTACGACATGCTGCAGATGACGTCGCTCTCCTCCATCCTCACCCGCATCACGGGCGTGGCCTGGTCGCTGGGCACGCTGCTCATGGTGTGGTGGCTGGTGGCCGCCGCCTCGGGCGAGGAGGCCTTCGCGCGGGCGCAGTGGTTCATGGGCTCCATCCTCGGCCTGCTGGTGCTGTTCGGGCTGACGGCGGCGGCCTGGTACCACACCCTGGCCGGGCTGCGGCACCTGCTGTGGGACTGGGGCTTCGGCTTCGAGCTGCCGACCATGTACTCCACCGGGCGCATGGTCTTCATCGGCACGGCGGCGCTGACGGTGCTGACCTGGGTCCTCGCGATCGTGTTCTGGGGTTGATGGCCATGACCGACATGAACAACGGGCCGGCGGCGATGCGCACGGCGCTGGGGCGGGTGCGCGGGCTGGGCTCGGCCAAGGGCGGCACGCACCACTGGTGGATGCAGCGCGTCACCTCCATCGCGCTGCTGCCGCTGACGCTGTGGTTCGTGGTGAGCATGATCGGCCTGGCCGGCACCGGCTACGTGGACGCCGTGCTGTGGATCGGCGCGCCGGTGAACGCGGTGCTGCTGCTGGCGCTGATCGCGCTCACCTTCCATCACATGGCGGCCGGGCTGCAGGTGGTGCTGGAGGATTACCTGCGCCCCGAAAGCAAGCGGATGCTGGCGGTGCTGGCCATGAAGGGCGCCTGCGCCCTGCTGGCCCTGGCCTCCGCGGTGGCGGTGATCCGGATCGTCGCGGCGGCGTAACGTTTGTGGCGCGCCGCACCATGGCGCGCGAAATCAGGTGTCCGGACGGACAGTCGAGAAAGCGGGAACTGCGATGAACGCGATCACCAAGCCTTCGAGCGGCGCCTACCGCATCGTGGACCACACCTATGACGTGGTGGTGGTCGGCGCCGGCGGCGCGGGGCTGCGCGCCACCTTCGGCATGGGCGCCTCGGGCCTCAAGACGGCCTGCATCACCAAGGTCTTCCCCACGCGCTCCCACACCGTGGCGGCGCAGGGCGGCGTGGGTGCCGCGCTCGGCAACATGGGCGAGGATGACTGGCGCTGGCACATGTACGACACCGTGAAGGGGTCGGACTGGCTGGGCGACCAGGACGCCATCGAATACATGTGCCGCGAGGCGGTGCCGGCGATCATCGAGCTGGAGCACTACGGCGTGCCCTTCTCCCGCACGGAGGATGGGCGCATCTACCAGCGCCCCTTCGGCGGCCACATGAAGGAATACGGCAAGGAGCCGGCGATGCGGGCCTGCGCCGCCGCCGACCGCACCGGGCATGCCATCCTGCACACGCTGTACCAGCAGGCGTTGAAGGCCAATTGCGAGTTCTTCGTCGAGTACTTCGCCCTCGACCTCATCATGGATGACGAGGGCGTGTGCCGCGGCGTGACGGCCTGGAACCTGGAGGATGGCAGCATCCACCGCTTCCGGGCGCAGCAGGTGGTGCTGGCCACCGGCGGCTACGGCCGCGCCTGGTTCTCCTGCACCTCGGCGCACACCTGCACGGGCGATGGCGGCGGCATGGTGCTGCGCGCCGGCCTGCCGATGCAGGACCAGGAATTCGTGCAGTTCCACCCCACCGGCATCTACGGCGCCGGCTGCCTCGTCACCGAAGGCGCGCGCGGCGAGGGCGGCTACCTCACCAACTCCGAGGGCGAGCGCTTCATGGAGCGCTACGCCCCCACCGCGAAGGACCTGGCGTCCCGCGACGTGGTGTCGCGCGCCATGTCCATGGAGATCCGCGAGGGGCGCGGCGTGGGCCCGATGAAGGACCACATCCACCTGCACCTGGAGCACCTGGGCGCGGACATCCTGCATGAGCGCCTGCCCGGCATCTCGGAGACGGCGCGCATCTTCGCCGGCGTGGACGTGACGAAGGAGCCGATCCCGATGCTGCCGACCGTCCACTACAACATGGGCGGCATCCCCACGAACATCCACACCGAGGTGCTGCGCCCGACCGCGCGGGACGAGGACGCCATCGTCCCCGGCCTGATGGCGGTGGGCGAGGCAGCCTGCGTGTCCGTGCACGGCGCGAACCGGCTGGGCACGAACTCCCTGCTCGACCTCGTGGTGTTTGGCCGCGCCGCGGCGCACCGGGCGGCCGAGGTGGTGAAGCCCGGCGCCTCCCAGCCGCCGCTGCCCTCGCGCGCGGGCGAGGCGTCGCTCGATCGCTTCGACCGGCTGCGGAACGCCAAGGGCAGCACGCATACCTCGGAAATCCGGTTGCAGATGCAGCGCACGATGCAGGAGCACGCGGCGGTGTTCCGCACCTCCGAGCTGCTGGCCGAGGGCGTGGAGAAGATGAAGAAGGTCCATGCCGGCCTGTCGGACCTCAAGATCGCCGACCGCTCGCTGGTCTGGAACTCCGACCTGGTCGAGGCGCTGGAGTTGGACAACCTGGTGGGCAACGCGCTCACCACCATCGTCGGCGCCGAGGCGCGCAAGGAATCCCGCGGGGCGCACGCCCAGGAGGACTATCCGGACCGCGACGACGCGAACTGGATGAAGCACACCCTCGCCTGGGTGAACGACAAGGGCGAGGTTTCCCTGGATTACCGCGGCGTGAAGATGCGGACCCTGACGAACGAGGTCCAGGTCTTCCCGCCCAAGGCGCGGGTGTACTAGAGCGATGGCGACCTTCGCACTTCCCAAGAACTCGACGATCGGCCAGGGCAAGGTCTTCAAGGCCGACCCCCAGGCCAAGAACGTCAAGGCGTTCAAGATCTACCGCTGGGACCCCGACACCGGCGAGAACCCGCGCATGGACACCTACGAGGTGGACATGGACAAGTGCGGGCCGATGGTGCTGGATGCGCTGATCAAGATCAAGAACGAGGTGGACAGCACGCTGACCTTCCGGCGTTCCTGCCGCGAGGGCATCTGCGGCTCCTGCTCGATGAACATCGACGGGCTGAACACCCTGGCCTGTCTGAAGCCCATCGACGACGTGACGGGCGAGGTGAAGATCAACCCGCTGCCGCACATGCCGGTGGTGAAGGATTTGGTGCCCGACCTGTCGCAGGTCTACGCGCAGTACCGCTCCATCGAGCCCTGGCTGAAGAGCGAGACCCCGCCGCCGCCGGACGAGGAGCGCCGCCAAAGCAAGGAGGAGCGCGCCAAGGTGGACGGGATGTGGGAGTGCATCCTGTGCTTCTGCTGCTCCACCGCCTGCCCCTCCTACTGGTGGAACGGCGACCGCTTCCTGGGGCCGGCCGTGCTGCTGGCGGCCTATCGCTGGATCGCGGATTCGCGCGACGAGGCAACGGGCGAGCGGCTGGACAATTTGGAAGACCCGTTCCGGCTGTACCGCTGCCACACCATCATGAACTGCACGCGGACCTGCCCGAAGGGGCTGAACCCGGCGGCGGCAATCGGCAAGATCAAGCAGCTGATGGTGGAGCGGCAGGGCGCGTAGCGCCTTGCCGGCTTTGCCATGCCCTCATCGCGTCCGGCTGCGCCGGGCGCGCGCATCCGCGCGCTTGGCTTCGCCGACCTGAAGGTCGGCGGCTCGGCTATTCGCCTTCGCATCCTCGTGGCCCGGCCCTGCGCCTGCCGAGCCGTCGCTTGACGGCGGGGAAAGTCGGGCGCACCTCCCCGCCGTGCTCCACCTCATAAAACTTTCCGTCGGCCCGAAGGACGTGGCGCAGCTCCGCCGCATCCAGGCGCAGCGCGCCGCCGCCGCGCCGCCGCTGCGCCACCAGACGCGCAGCACGCCCAAGCGCCGGGCGGAGCTGCTCGACGGCGGCTCCATCTTCTGGGTCGTCGCCGGCTTCGTGCAGGTGCGCCAGCGCATCCTGGACATCGTGGAGGATCGCTGGGACGACGACACCGCCTGCTGCGGCCTGGTGCTGGACCGCGAGCTGGTGCCGGTGGAGGCGCGCGCCACGAAGGCCTTCCAGGGCTGGCGCTACCTGCCGCCCGAGGAAGCGCCGCCCGACGTGATCCCAGGCCAGGAAACTGTGCGCGGGCTTGAGGCGCTGCCGTCCAAGCTGCGCGCCGCGCTCAGGGACGCGCGGCTGATCTAGCCTGGTCCCCGCTGGCCTCGTACGCGCGCGGCACCATATCCTCCCCATGGACCCACGACCGGCGCGCGCCATCAAGGATGCCATCGCCGGCCGCGTGGTGGCGCTGTTCAACGACCGCGCGCGGGGCGAGGCGCCGGTCATGCGCCGGCCCGACGGCCTGTTCGGCCCCGGGGCGGTGGCGTGGCGCGTCCACGGCGACGTCGCCGCGATGATGGTCGGCGGCATCTCCTCCCTGCTGCTCCAGATGCTGCACCCCGCCGTGCTGGCGGGCGTCTGGGACCATTCCGGTTTCCGCGCCGACATGCAGGGCCGGCTGCGGCGCACGGCGCGCTTCATCGCCCTGACGACCTATGGCGGGCGCGAGGAGGCGGAGGCGGCGATCGCCCGCGTCCGCCGCATCCATGCCCGGGTGGGCGGCACCCTGCCGGATGGCACGCCCTACGCCGCGAACGATCCCGCGCTGCTGGCCTGGGTCCACGTCACGGAGGCCACGAGCTTCCTCGACGCCTGGCGCCGCTACGTCGAGCCCGGCATGTCCCCCGCCGACCAGGACCGCTACTTCGCGGAGATGGCGCAAGTGGCGGCCGCGCTGGGCGCCGCGCCCGTGCCGACCGACCGCGCGGGCGCGCGCCGGCTGATCGAAGCGTACCGGCCGCGGCTGCGCGCCGATTCCCGCA
>JALHNW010000143.1 GCA_022843345.1 Rubritepida sp.
CGGCGCTGGCGGCGCTGTGGCCGCTGCTGGCGCAGCACGCCTGGCCGACGGGGGCGGAGGCGGTGGCGGCCTTCGTGCTCGCCTCGCTCGGCGGCGTGGCGCTGGCGGTGGCGATCTCGGCCTCCGCCTGGGTACGGGCGGCGGTCTATCCCAACATGGTGTTCTTCCAGCTGATCCCGAAGATCGCGCTGGCCCCGCTGTTCCTGGTGTGGCTGGGCATCGGCACGGAGATGCGGCTGACCTTCGCGGTGTTCATCGCCTTCTTCCCGGTGGTGATCTCCACGCTGACCGGGCTGGCGGCCGCGCCCGCGGACATGATCCGCCTGTGCCGGGGGCTGGAGGCGAGCCCGGCGCAGGTGTTCTGGCACGTGCGCCTGCCCTACGCGCTGCCCTCCATCTTCGCGGGGCTGAAGATCGCCATCACCTTCAGCATCATCGGCGTGGTGGTGGGCGAGTTCATCACGGCGCAGGCGGGGCTGGGCTACCTGATCCTGTTCGCGTCCTCCACCGCGGAGACGCGGCTGATCCTGGCCGCCATCTGCGTGCTCTGCGCCGTCGGGCTGGCGCTGTTCGCGGCGGTGGCGGTGGCGGAGCGCGTGGTGCTGCGCCGCTTCGGGCAGGGGGTCGCCCGCTAAGGCGGCGTCAGCGCGCCGACCGCGGCCCCCGCCATCGCGCAGGCGAGCGTGGCGGCGAGCAGCGAGGGCGGGCCGAGGCGCAGGATCTCCCCGCGCCGCTCCGGGCACATCGCCGTCATGCCGCCCAGCATGATGCCGAGCGAGCCGAAATTGGTGAAGCCGCACAGCGCCCAGGCGAGGATGACGCGGCTGCGTTCGGACAGCGCCGCGCCGGCCCCCTGGGACAGCTCCAGGAAGGCCACGAACTCGTTCAGCACCAGCTTCACGCCCAGCAGGCGCGCGACGGTGGCGCCTTCCGCCCACGGCACGCCCATCAGGAAGGCGACGGGGCGGAAACCGATGGCCGCGATGCCTTGCAGGGTGAAGGGCGCGATGGCCTCGTTCGCCAGCGCCACCAGGGCGACGAAGACGACCAGCAGCGCCATGATGCCCAGCAGCAGCTGCAACCCGTCCATGGTGCCGCGCACCAGCGCGTCCATGCTGCCGTCGTAGATGCGCGGGGCCTCGCCACCATCGGTCGCACCGGTGCCCGGCCGCATCAGCAGCGCGGCGAGCACGGAGGCCGGTGCCGCGACCAGCGAGGCGGCGAGCAGCTGGCCCGCCGCATCGGGCACCACGTCCCGCAGGAACAGCGCGTAGATCACCAGCGTGTTGCCCGAGATGGTGGCCAGCCCCGCGACCATGACGACGAGCATCTCGGACGGCGTGAGCCGCGCGAGCCACGGCTTGATGAGCAAGGGCGCTTCGACCATGCCGACGAAGACGTTGGCGGCCACGGAAAAGCCCGCGGCACCCCCCAGCCCCAGCGCGCGGCGCAGGCCGCCGGCGATGAGGCCCACCAGGAATGGCAGCACGCGCCAGTGGTACAGCAGCGCCGACAGCGCACCGACCACCAGCACCAGCGGCAGCACCTCGAAGAACAGGATGAAGGCGCCGCCCGGCTGCGTCTCGGCGAAGGGCAGCGGCGCGCCGCCCAGGTAGCCGAAGACCAGCGAGGTGCCGGCCCGCGTGGCCCGCGCCAGCGCATCCACGCCCGCGCCCACGGCGCCCAGGGCCGCGCGCAGGGGTGGGACGTGCAGCATCAGCGCCGCACTTCCCAGCGTGGCCGCCAGCCCGCCCAGCACCACCCGGGTGGAAACGCCGCGCCGGCAGCCGCCCAGCAGCCAGCACAGCAAGGCCAGCAGCAGCAGCCCCAGGAGGGACTGCGCCTGCAGGATCACGCCTCCTCGTCCTGCGCCATCTCCACGATGTTGGACTCGATCTCCAGCAGCTTCTCCGCCGCCTCGCCCGGCATCGCCTCCAGCGCGCGCAGCTTGCGGGCGATGGCGCGCGTGCGCGTCTGCGCCGAGCCGATGGTGTTGGAGACGGTGCCGACCTGCTTGCCCAGCTTCTCGAAGATGCCTTCCATCTTCGCCATCTCGGTCTTGGTGGCCGACAGCAGGTCGCGCACGTCCTCCGCGCTGCGCGACAGGCGGTAGGACATGTAGCCCAGGTGGATGTTCTTCAGCAGTGCCGGCAGCAGGAAGGGCCCGGCGATGAACACCTTGCTGATGCGCGCCACGTCCTCGATCAGGCCGGGGATGCGCGCGACCTCGGCGTAGAGCCCCTCCGTCGGCAGGAACAGGATCGCGTAGTCGGTGGAGCGCGGCGGGCAGATGTATTTCTGCGCGATCTTCGCGGCCTCGCCGCGCACGCGCAGCTCGATGGCCTTGCGGGCCTGTGCCTCGCCCACCAGGTCGCCCGCCTCGTGGGCGTGCATCAGGCGCTCGTAGTCCTCGGACGGGAACTTGGCGTCCAGCGGCAGGCGGGCGCGGTCCTCGCCGCCAGGCATGAGGATGCAGAACTCCACCGCGTCGTTGCTGTCCTCGCGCAGCTTCACGTTGGTCTCGTAGGCGCCGGCGGGCAGGAAGTCGTCCAGCATCGCCTTCAGCTGCGCCTCGCCCCAGCCGCCACGCGTCTTGATGTTGCCGAACAGGCGCTTGAGGTCGCCCACCTGGGTGGCCACCGACTGCACGTTGCCCATCATCTGCTGGATGGCGGCGAACTGGTCTATGACGCGCTGGAAGCTCTCGTTCATCTGCTTCTCGACGGCGCCGGCAAGCTGCTCGTTCACGCTCTTCTGGATCTCGGCGAGGCGCTTCTCGCTGGTCTCGCTCATCTCCTTCAGCTTGCGGTCCAGCACGTCGCGCGCCGTGGCGGCGTCCGTGGCCAGGCGCTCCAGCACCGCCTTCTCCTGGGTCGCCAGCGCCGCCGTCACCTTGCCGGTGAGCGCGTCCGTCGCCTCGCGCAGCGTCAGCAGCTTGGCGGCCTGCTCGTCGCGGGCGGATTTCGCGTCGGCGGCCAGGCGTTCCAGCAGGGCGGATTGCAGCGCGTCCTGCGCGGCCTTCAGCGCGTCCAGCCGGCCGGCCTGCTCCTCGCGCGCGGCCTTGGCGTCGGCGGCCTGGCGCTCGGCCAGGGCGGACTGGAGCAGGCTCATCGCCTTCGCCTGGTCGAGCGCCACGCTCGCCAGCCGCTCGCCGGTCAGCGCGGCGGCGACGGCGGGGAGGTTGCGGAGGTCGGCGGCCAGCTCACCCAGCCGCTCGCCCTGGCGCTCGACGCCCTGCTGGCAGGTGGCGAGCGCCGGGTCGGTGGGCTGGCGGCGCAGGAAGAGTGCTGCGAGCAGCAGCGCCTGGAGCGCGAGGATGGCGAGGAGCAGCGTGGCTTCGAGCGACATGCCGCCGGTATGGCGCAGCGCGCGGGGCGCGTCACGCCCCGCGCGGCCGCGCCGTCAGCCCACCCGGTTCTCCACCAGCTCCTGCACCACGGCCGGGTCGGCGAGCGTGCTGGTGTCGCCCAGCGCATCCGTCTCGTTGGCGGCGATCTTGCGCAGGATGCGGCGCATGATCTTGCCCGAGCGCGTCTTGGGCAGGCCCGGCGCCCACTGGATGGCATCCGGCGTGGCGATCGGGCCGATCTCCTTGCGCACCCAGGCCACCAGCTCCTTGCGCAGCGCGTCGGTGGGCTCCTCGCCCGCGTTGAGCGTGACGTAGCAGTAGATGCCCTGGCCCTTGAGGTCGTGCGGCATGCCGACCACCGCGGCCTCCGCCACCTTGGGGTGCGCCACCAGCGCGGATTCCACCTCCGCCGTCCCCATGCGGTGGCCGGCGACGTTGATCACGTCGTCCACCCGCCCCGTGATCCACCAGTAGCCGTCGGCGTCGCGCCGCGCGCCGTCGCCGGTGAAGTACAGGCCGGGGAAGGTGGTGAAGTAGGTCTGCGCGAAGCGGGCGTGGTCGCCGTAGATGGTGCGCATCTGGCCGGGCCAGCTGTCGGTGATGACGAGGTTGCCCTCGGTCGCGCCCTCCAGGATGCGCCCTTCCGCATCCACCAGCGCGGGGAAGACGCCGGGCAGGGGCAGCGTGGCGGAACCGGGCTTCTGCGCCACCGCGCCGGGGGTGGGCGAGATGAGGATGCCGCCCGTCTCGGTCTGCCACCAGGTGTCCACGATGGGGCAGCGCTCCTCCCCCACCACGCGGTAATACCAAAGCCAGGCCTCGGGGTTGATCGGCTCGCCCACGCTGCCGAGCACGCGCAGGCTGGCGCGCGAGTGCTTCTTCACCGGCCCCTCGCCGTCGCGCATCAGGGCGCGGATGGCGGTGGGCGCGGTGTAGAAGATGTTGACCTGGTGCTTGTCCACCACCTGCCAGAAGCGGCCGTTGTCGGGCCAGGACGGCACGCCCTCGAACATCAGCGTGGTGGCGCCGTTCGCGAGCGGGCCGTAGACGATGTAGGTGTGCCCCGTCACCCAGCCCACGTCGGCGGTGCACCAGTACACCTCGCCGGGGCGGTAGTCGAAGACCAGCTCATGCGTGAAGCTGGCCCAGACCATGTAGCCGCCGGTGGTGTGCAGCACGCCCTTCGGCTTGCCGGTGGAACCGGAGGTGTAGAGGATGAACAGCGGGTCCTCCGCGTTCATGCGCTCCGGCTCGCAGGTGTCGGGCTGCCTGGCGCAGAGGGTGTCCCAGTCGTGGTCGCGGCCTTCCTGCATCGCCACGGCGGTGCCGGTGTTCTTCGCGACGATGACGTGGCGGATGGAGGGGCAGGTCTTCAGCGCCTCGTCCGCATTGGCCTTCAGCGGCACCTTGCGGCCGCCGCGGCGGCCCTCGTCGGCGGTCAGCAGCAGGGAGCACTCGCTGTCCTGGATGCGGCTGCTCAGGCTGTCGGGCGAGAAGCCGCCGAAGACGATGGAATGCACCGCGCCGATGCGCGCGCAGGCCAGCATGGCGACCGCGGCTTCGACGATCATGGGCAGGTAGATGCAGACGCGGTCGCCCTTGCCCACGCCCAGCGCGCGCATGGCGTTGGCCAGGCGGCAGACGCGCCCGTGCAGCTCGCGGTAGGTCACCTTGCTGTCGGCGTTGGGGTCGTCGCCTTCCCAGATGATGGCCACCTGGTCGCCGCGCCCGGCCTCCACGTGGCGGTCGAGGCAGGAGACGGAGGCGTTCAGCTCGCCATCCTCGAACCACTTGATGGACACGTCGCCGGTGAAGTCGGTGTCCTTGATCCGCGTCGGCTCGCGCATCCAGGCGATGCGGCGCATCTCCTCGCGCCAGAAGCCGTCGGGGTCGTCCTTCGCCCGCTGCGCCATGGCGGCGCGGGTGGCGGCGTTCACCGCGGTGGTGGACGCGATGGCGTCCTTCACGGCGATCAGCGTGTCGTCTGACATGGTCCTGGCCTCTCCGTCCCGGTGCGATTCTTGGCGCGCACTGACGCATGCCGCCTTGCGGTGCGTCAATGGTGGGACGAAGGATTCCTGCATTTCATTGCGTGAAAGTACTGTATCCTGTTGGATTCTTGCGCGGGCGGCGGGGGCCGGCCAGGGGGTTTCCCCCACCCCTGGCCGGCCTTGGCGGCGCGTCAGTTCGCGCGCGGCGCCGCCGGGGTGGTGGAGGGAAGCGCGGTTGCGGCCGGGCGCTGCTGCGCCGCGGTG
>JALHNW010000144.1 GCA_022843345.1 Rubritepida sp.
CAGCGGTGCCACCGCCGCGACCGAGCCGGCGGAGCTGCGCCTGTCCGGCACCGCGGCGGCGCTGGAGCGGTTGCGGCGGATGCAGCCCCCCGGCACCGCCCCGCCCCCGCCGGAGCCGGGGCTGGAGCTGCGCGACATCCTCAACCGCCTGCGCGCCCTGTTCGGGTGAGGCCACCGGCGCGCATTTTCCTTCCGCCCATGTGATGGACATCACAGCGAAGGCCTGGCCCCGAGTGCATCCTTCTGCACGCGCCGTGGCTCTTCCTTCCGTGGTGCACCCCCCGCGCCGGCCTTACTTCCGCACCCCAGCGGGTCGGCGCGGGGGCACTTCCTTCCGCCGCAACGAGCGGGAGGCGGCGCGGCCAGCATCCCTGGCATCACCGGCGGCATGAGCCGCTTCCGCTGCGTCCCCATGGACACCGAATCCGCCCGGCGCTTCCGCGTCACCCGCCGCGACGTCCGTGGCGGGCCCGTGCATCCGCGCATCGTGGACGGGCCTGGCTTCCCCTGCCGCCACTGCCTGCGCCTCGGCCTGCCGGGCGAGGAGATGCTGCTGGCGAGTTGGGACCTGCCCCTGCCGCAGGGCCCGTACTGGACGCCCTCGCCCATCTTCCTGCACGCGCGCGACTGCGCGGCGGCCGTCCCCGCCGCTGCGCTGCCCGAGACGGTGACGGCCAATCCCATCGTCTCGCTGCGCCACTACGACGCGGCGGGGATGTGTCTCTACGACCTCGGCCTCGTCCTGCCGGGGGCGGAGGCGGAGGCGCCGCTGCGCGAGCGGCTGGCCGACTTGCGGGTGGCCTTCGTGAACATCCACACGGCGCGGCCCGGCTGCTGGCTGGCGCGGGTGGAGCGGGGCTGAAGGTGCTTCCCACCGGCCGCGTTGTGCCGCAGCATCCTTCCCAGAACCAACCGAATCAGGGATGGCAGGGATGCTCCGACGAATCCTCCTGGCGACCACGGTCGCGCTCGGCCTCGCGGGGGCCGCTTCCGCGCAGGCCAACGTGTTCCGCTGGGCCAATGACGGCGACGTGAACTCGCTCGACCCCTATTCGCGGCAGGAGACCTTCCTGCTCACCTTCAACGCCAACATCTACGAGCCGCTGATCCGCCGCTCGCGCACGCTGGACCTGGAGCCGGCGCTGGCGACGCGGTGGGAGCAGGTGGACCCCACCACCTGGCGCTTCCACCTGCGCCCGGGCGTCAGGTTCTCCGACGGCACGCCCTTCACGGCGGACGACGTCGTGTTCTCCGCCCAGCGGGTGCGGGGGCCGGGGTCCAACACCGCGTCCTTCCTCGCCTCCGTGGCCGAGGTGCGGAAGGTGGACGACGTGACGGTGGAGATGACCACCCGCGTGCCGGACCCCATCCTGCCGCAGAACCTCACCTCCTGGGGCATCATGTCCAGGGCCTGGGCCGAGCGGAACAACGCCACCCGCGTGGCCGACCTGACCTCGCGCGAGGAGAACTTCGCCACCCGCAACGCCATGGGCACCGGCCCCTTCGTGCTGGTGAGCCGCGAGCCCGACCGGCGCACGGTGCTGGCGCCCAACCCGCTGTGGTGGGACCGGCCGGAGCACAACCTTTCCCGCGTCGAGTTCAACGTCATCGCCAACGACGCCACGCGCATCGCCGCCCTGCTGAGCGGCGAGGTGGACATGGTCTACACCGTGCCGCCGCAGGACATGGACCGCATCGGGCGCACGCCCGGCCTGCGCATCATCCAGGGGCCGGAGCTGCGGACGATCTTCCTGGGCATGGACCAGAGCCGCGACGAGCTGCTGAAGTCCGACGTGCGCGGGCGCAACCCGTTCAAGGACGTGCGCGTGCGCCGCGCCATGGCGCTGGCCATCGACATGGAGGCGATCCGCACCCGCGTGATGCGCGGCCAAGCGCGGATCACCAACCAGATCTTCGGCCCCGGCGTGAACGGCTTCCTGGAGGAGAACGACCGCCGCCCGCCGGTGGACCTGGACCAGGCGCGCCGCCTGCTGGCCGAGGCGGGCTACCCCAACGGCTTCGGCGTGACGCTGGACTGCCCGAACGACCGCTACGTGAACGACGAGGCGATCTGCACGGCCGTCGTCTCCATGCTGGCGCGCATCGGCGTGCGGGTGACGCTGAACGCGCAGACCCGCGTGCGCTTCTTCGCCGAGGTGAACGCCCCGCGCTTCAACACCAGCTTCTACCTGCTGGGCTGGACGCCCAACACCTATGACGCGCACAACGCGCTGTTCAACATGGCGGCGACGCGGCAGGCCGACCGGGGCAACTTCAACAACGGCGGCTACAGCAACCCGCGCTTCGACGCGCTGGTGGAGCGCATCGCGGTGGAAACCAACCCCCAGCAGCGCCAGGCCCTGATCACCGAGGCGACGCGGATGCTGCAGGAGGACCAGGCCTACATCCCGATGCACCAGCAGACGGTGGTCTGGGCGGTGCGGCAGAACGTGACGCTGCAGCAGCAGGCCGACAACGGCTTCCCGCTGCGGCTGGTGCGCGTGGGGCAATAGGCCGTGGCGCCGGCGGCCGCCATCGGCTGGTGGCTGCTGGCGGCGCTGCACGTGGTGCCGGCCGCCGCCCTGGTGCGGCCGGCGCTGCTGGAAACCCTGTACGGCGTGCAGGCGGGCTCCGTCGCCTTCCTGCTGCTGCACCACCGGGCGGCGCTGTTCCTGGTGGTCGCGCTCGTCGCCGGCTGGGCGGCGCTGCGGCCGGCGGTGCGGCCGCTGGCCACCGTCGCGGTCGGCACCAGCATGGTGTCCTTCTTGGTGATCTGGGCGCTCGGCGGCATGCCGGCGGCGCTGCGGCCCATCGCGGTGGCGGATCTGCTGGGGCTGCCGGTGCTGATCTTCCTGGGCTGGCGGGCGATGCGGGGCTAGAAGGCGCCGTCCGCGAACCACACCCGGGCGGCGAGGAACAGGCCGAGCATGGCGAGGCCCATGCTGAGGCCCGGCCACCACGGCCGCGGGCCGGACTGCACCAGCAGCGCATTCGCCGCCAGCGAGCCCAGGATGCCTGCCACCGGCTGCCACCAGGGGAGCTTCCAGAAGCCCCAGGCCAGCAGCATCAGCCACGTCACCAGCGCGAACTTGCCCAGCAGCCAGAAGGCGCGCTCGCCGGCCGGGTGGGCCGGGCGCAGGCCGGGGGTGGAGAAACGCCCCTCGATCAGCGAGGCGAGCGACAGGGCGATGAGGGCGGGAAAGAAGGCGTCCATGCCGGGGATGCTTGGCGGAAACGCGCAGGCAGGGAAAGATGCCTCCATGCGCTTCCAGAGCACCGACCGCTACATCGCCTCCCGCGACCTCGAGGTCGCGGTGAACGCCGCCGTCACCCTGCAACGCCCGCTGCTGGTGAAGGGCGAGCCAGGCACGGGCAAGACCGTGCTGGCGCAGGAGATCGCCAAGGGCCTCGGCCTGCCGCTGATCGAGTGGCACATCAAGTCCACCACCAAGGCGCAGCAGGGGCTGTACGAATACGACGCGGTAGCCCGCCTGCGCGACGGCCAGCTCGGCGAGGAGCGGGCGCGCGACGTCGCCAACTACATCATCCGCGGCAAGCTGTGGGAGGCCTTCACCGCGCCCACGCCGGTCGTGCTGCTGATCGACGAGATCGACAAGGCGGACATCGAGTTCCCCAACGACCTGCTGCTGGAACTCGACCGCATGCAGTTCCACGTCTACGAGACGAAGGAGACGGTGGCGGCCGTCCACCGCCCCATCGTGCTGATCACCAGCAACAATGAGAAGGAGCTGCCCGACGCCTTCCTGCGCCGCTGCTTCTTCCACTTCATCCGCTTCCCCGAGCGCGAGGTGATGGAGCGCATCGTGCAGGCCCACTACCCCGACGTGCGGAAGGAGCTGGCGGCCGAGGCGCTGAACGCCTTCTTCCTGCTGCGCGAGGTGGACGGCCTCAAGAAGCGCCCGGCGACGAGCGAGCTGCTGGACTGGCTGAAGCTGCTGATGGCCGAGGAGATGCCGCCCGAGGCGCTGCGGACCGCCGACATGAAGGTGGCCCTGCCCCCGCTGCACGGCGCGCTGCTGAAGAACGAGCAGGACGTGCACCTGCTGGAGCGGCTGGCCTTCCTGCACAGGGGAAGGAGGTCATGATGCGCGGCCGATTCACGCCTCCGGGCTGCGCCCTCCAGCGATCGGACGCGAGATGTTCGCCCCCTTCCTGCTGAAGCTGCGCGCCGCCGGCCTGCCGGTCAGCCTCACCGAATGGCTGGCGCTGGTGGGGGCGACGAGGGCGGGCGTGGCGGAGTACGAAGTCGAGAATTTCTACTTCCTCGCCCGCGCCACGCTGGTGAAGGACGAGCGGCACATGGACCGCTTCGACCGCGTCTTCGCCGAGCATTTTCGGGGCGTGCTGCCGGAAACCACCATCACCGGGGAACTGATCACCCGTGACCTGCCCGAAGAGTGGCTCCGCAAGCTGGCGGAGAAGCTGCTGAGCGAGGAGGAGCGCCAGGCCATCGAGCGCGCCGGGGGCTTCGAGGCGCTGATGGACCTGCTGCGCCAGCGGCTGGAGGAGCAGAAGAAGCGCCACCAGGGCGGCAACCGCATGATCGGCACCGCCGGCACCTCGCCCTTCGGCGCCTTCGGCGACAACCCGGAGGGGGTGCGGATCGGACAGGAGGGATCGCGCCGCCGCTCCGCCGTGAAGGTGTGGGACAAGCGGGAGTTCCGCGACCTGGCGGATGACGCCGCGCTGGGCACGCGGGCCATGAAGCTGGCGCTGCGCCGGCTGCGGAAATTCGCGCGCCAGGGCGAGGCGGAGGAGCTGGACATGGCCGGCACCATCGGCGCCACCGCGCGCAACGCCGGCACGCTGGACCTGCGGATGCAGGCGCCCCGGCGAAACGCGATGAAGGTGCTGCTGCTGCTCGACATCGGCGGCAGCATGGACGACCACATCCGCGCCAGCGAGGAGCTGTTCACCGCCGCCAAGTCCGAGTTCAGGCACCTGGTGCACCTGTACTTCCACAACTGCCCCTATGAACGCCTGTGGAAGACCAACCATCGCCGCGCCGCCAACATGATCGGCACGGAGGAGGTGCTGCGGACCTACGGCCCCGACTGGCGCGTCGTGTTCGTGGGCGACGCCTCCATGTCCCCCTACGAGCTGCTGGAGCCCGGCGGCAGCGTGGAGCACTGGAACGAGGAGCCGGGACAGGCCTGGCTGAAGCGCATCACCGGCCATTTCCGCCGGGTGGGCTGGATCAACCCGGTGCCCGAGGGGCACTGGGCCCACACCCGCACCATCACACTGATCCAGCGCCTGACCGAAGGGCGCATGTTCCCCATGACGCTGGACGGGCTGGACCGGATGGCAAAGGCGCTACGGTAGCGCCCGATCCGCGCAGGGCGCAGCCCGGAGCGGTGAATCGGCCGCTCAGCCCAGCACGCGCGGGACGTACCCCCCCTCCCCCGCCTCGTGCGCCGTGGCGCGCAGCGGGCCGTCGTCCAGCTCCAGCAGCACCCAGCCGCCGGGCACGCCCAGCCGGCGCGGGGACAGCGCGGTGGGGGCGATCACCTGCTCCGGCCGGCCGGCGATGCGGGAGGCGACGTGCAGGTGGCCGGACAGTACGCC
>JALHNW010000145.1 GCA_022843345.1 Rubritepida sp.
GCGGCTGGGCGGCGCCGGTTCGCGCCGCCTCCCGCCATCGCGGGCCGTGGCCCACGCTGTCGGTCTGGCACGGCGCGGCGGACCGCACGGTGAACCCGCGCAACGGCGCGGCGCTGGTGGAGCAATGGCTGGCGCTGCACGGCATCACCTGGGCGCCGCGCGCAGCCGAAGCGGTGGATGGCGCCCGCGTGCTGCGCTGGCACGGCGCGGACGGCACCCCGGTGGTGGAAAGCTGGGTCATCCCGGGGCTGGACCACGCGGCCCCGATCGGCCCCGGCATGGCCGAGGCGCGGCAGCGGGGCGGCATCGCGGCGCCGTTCATCCTGGACGCCGGCATCCATTCCACCTGGCACATCGCCGCCGGCTGGGGGCTGGCGGACCGCGCGCGGGTGGTGGAGGACATCCGGCCCGCGGCGGCGGCTACCGGCGGGGCGCCCGGTACGGCCACGCCGCCCTCCGCCATGCCCGCGCCGATGGACTGGGCGCGGATGTCGCCCACGGAGGTGATCGAGACGGCCATGCGGCTGGCGAAGGGGTGAGCGCATACGGGCATGAGGCGTGTCCGCGCATCGTGCCCTCTCCCCTTTTCCGGGCCGTCCGGACCCTACCGGGTCGCGCGGCCCACATGCGCGCCGGCATTGGCCATCGCTCCGCTGCGCTCGGCATCGGCCAGCGAGCGGAAGAAGGTGTAGTTCACCGTGATGGTGCGGATGTCGCGCGTCTGCGGGTCGGTGGCGATGCGCGGGTCCACCCAGAAGGCGATCGGCATGTCCACCTGCTGGCCGGGGGCCAGGGTCTGCTCCTCGAAGCAGAAGCAGGCGACCTTGTGGAAGTAGCGGCCGACGATGTCGGGCGTCACGTTGTAGGTGCTGATGCCGGTGACCGGCGCATCGGCCGTGTTGCGCGCGGTGTAGAAGGCCAGCGCCTCCTCCCCCACCCGCAGCCGCATGGCGGGCTGCTGGGCCGCGAAGCGCCAGGGCAGGTTGGGCTGGGTGGCGGCGTTGAAGCGCACGGTCACCTGCGCCTCGCCCGCCGCGGCGGGCGCTGCCTGGCCGATCATCGGCGTGCCGCCGAAGCCCGTCACCTTGCAGAACAGGTCGTAGAGCGGCACGGAGGCGTAGGCGAGGCCGACCATGCCGACGACGACGCCGGCCACGCCGCCCAGCATGCGGCGGTTGCGGCGGTTCAGCGCGGCGGGGTCGGTGCGGTTGCTCATGGCATGGAGGTGCGTGCGCGGGGCCGGAACGTCAACCGCGCAGCAGCCGCGCGACCGAGATGAGGTAGAACAGCACGACGAGGCCGGCGAGCGCGCCCATGATGGCCCAGTTGCGGGCCCGGCGGCGCTTGGCGAAGACCTGCTCCTCCTCCGGCGTCATGCGAGCAGCAGGCGGTCGAGCGCCAGCGCGCCCAGCAGGGCGAAGAGATAGGTGATGGAGTAGCGGAAGCACGCCTTGGCCGGCGCGTCGCCCGTCAGCGAGACGCCGGCCGCGTCCTGCGCGTCGCGCCAGGTGCGCCAGGCGTGGCGCAGGAAGCCCGCGCCCAGCAGCGCGGCGACGGCGCCGTAGGCGATGGTGGAGAAGCCCATGAGCCAGGGCGCGAGCGTCAGCGGCACCAGCAGCACGGTGTAGAGCACGACCTGGCGCCGCGTCTCGCGCGCGCCGGCCACCACGGGCAGCATGGGCACGCCCGCGCGCTTGTAGTCGTCATGCGCCCACAGCGAGAGCGCCCAGAAATGCGGGGGCGTCCACATGAAGATGATGGCGAAGAGCACCAGCGGCAGCGCCTCGACCGAGCCGGTCACCGCCACCCAGCCGATGAGCGGCGGGAAGGCGCCGGCTGCGCCGCCGATGACGATGTTCTGCGGCGTGCGGCGCTTCAGCCAGGCCGTGTAGATCACGACGTAGAAGAAGATGGAGAAGGCGAGCACGCCGGCGGCGAGCCAGTTCGTCGCCAGCCCCATCAGCGCGACCGAGCCCACGGCCAGCACCACGCCATAGGCCAGCGCGCCGTCGGCCGAGATGCGGCCGGTGACGATGGGCCGCTTCATCGTGCGGCGCATCACCGCGTCGATGTCGCGGTCGTACCACATGTTGATGGCGCCCGCCGCACCGGCGGCCAGGGTGATGCACAGGATGGCGGTGACGGCCAGGATGGGGTGGATCGGCCCCGGCGCCACCAGCAGCCCGATGAGGCCGGAGAACACCACCAGCGACAGCACGCGCGGCTTGAGCAGCGCGATCCAGTCGCGCGGCTCGGAGCCTGCAAGGTCGAAGGGGGCTTGCGCCCCCTTCGTGTCGTGGATCGCGCTGTCGCTCATGGGGTCAGCGGATGCGCGGCAGTTCGTCGAAGGTGTGGAAGGGCGGCGGGGAGCTTACCTGCCACTCCAGCGTCGTCGCGCCCTCGCCCCAGGGGTTCGCCGCCGCCACGGCGCCGCGGCGGAAGGTGGCCCACAGCACGTAGAAGAAGAACAGGAAGGAGGCGACCGCGATGTAGGAGCCGACGGAGGCGACCATGTTCCACCCGGCGAGCGCGTCCGGATAGTCCGGGTAGCGGCGCGGCATGCCCTGGTTGCCCAGGAAGTGCATGGGGAAGAAGGTCAGGTTCACGCCGATGAAGGTGAGCCAGAAGTGGATCTTGCCCAGGCGCTCCGGGTACTGGCGGCCGCTCATCTTGCCGATCCAGTAGTAGATGCCGCAGTAGATGCCGAACACCGCGCCCAGCGACAGCACGTAATGGAAGTGCGCCACCACGTAGTAGGTGTTGTGCAGGATCTGCGTGATGCCGGCATTGGCCAGCACGACGCCGGTCACGCCGCCCACCGTGAACAGGAAGATGAAGCCGATGGCGAACAGCATCGGCGTGTCGAACCGCATGGAGCCGCCCCACATGGTGGCGATCCAGGAGAAGATCTTCACGCCCGTCGGCACGGCGATGACCATGGTGGCGGCCATGAAGTAGGCCCGCGTGTCCACGTCCATGCCCGAGGTGTACATGTGGTGCGCCCAGACCACGAAGCCCACCACGCCGATCGCCACCATGGCGTAGGCCATGCCGAGGTAGCCGAACACCGGCTTCTTCGAGAAGGTGGAGATGACGTGGGAGACGATGCCGAAGGCCGGCAGGATCATGATGTACACTTCGGGGTGGCCGAAGAACCAGAACAGGTGCTGGAACAGCACCGGGTCGCCGCCGCCGGCCGGATCGAAGAAGGCCGTGCCGAAGTTGCGGTCGGTGATCAGCATGGTGATGGCGCCGCCCAGCACCGGCACCGCCAGCAGCAGCAGGAAGGCCGTCACCAGCATCGCCCACACGAACAGCGGCATCTTGTGCAGCGTCATGCCCGGGGCACGCATGTTGAAGATGGTGGTGATGAAGTTCGCCGCGCCCAGGATGGACGAGGCGCCCGCCAGGTGGAGCGCGAACAGCGCCATGTCCATGGCCGCGCCCGGCTGGTACTCGGCGTCCGACAGCGGGGGGTAGATCGTCCAGCCCGCACCGGCGCCGCCGCCCACGAAGAGCGAGCCGCCCAGCAGCATGAAGGCCGGCACCAGCAGCCAGAAGGAGATGTTGTTCAGCCGCGGGAAGGCCATGTCGGGGGCGCCGATCATGATCGGCACGAACCAGTTGCCGAAGCCGCCGATCAGCGCGGGCATGATGACGAAGAACACCATGATCAGCCCGTGGGCCGAGACATAGGCGTTCCACATCTGCCCGTCGGCGAAGATCTGCATCCCCGGCGTCTGCAGTTCCAGGCGCATCAGGAACGAGATGCCGATCCCGATCAGCGCCGCGAACAGCGAGAAGATGATGTAGAGGGTGCCGATGTCCTTGTGGTTCGTGCTGAACAGCCAGCGCGACACGAAGCCGGGCTTGTGGTCGTGGTGGTCGTCATGGGCGTGTGCCGCATGTGCCATGGGGTCTGCCTCTCGCTCTCTCAGGCCCGGCCGCTCAACGCGCGGCCTGAGCAACGGTGATGGGGGCGGCCGGCTGGGCCGCAATGGTCGTTGCGGGCATGGTGGCCGCGAAGCGCTGCCGCGCCTGGCCCACCCACGCCTCGAACTCGGCCGGCGGCACGGCGCGCACCACGATGGGCATGAACCAATGGTTCACGCCGCAGATCTGGTTGCACTGGCCATAGTACAGGCCGGGCCGGTCGGCCTTCATCCAGGTTTCCATGATGCGGCCGGGGATCGTGTACTTCTGCACGCCCAGGCTGGGCACGAAGAAGGAATGGATCACGTCCGCGCCCTGGGTGATCACGCGGATCGTGGCGCCGGCCGGGATCACCAGCTGCTCGTCCACCTCCAGGTTGCGGAACTGGCCGGGGCGGATCTCGTCGTCCGGCAGCGGGCGGCTGTCGAAGTTGAAGTTGCCGTGGTCGGGGAAGGCGTAGTTCCAGTACCACTGCCGGCCCGTCACGTTGATCGTGATGTCGGCGTCGCGCGCGCGGTCCTGGTAGTAGATCAGCCGGAAGGACGGGATGGCGATCACCAGCAGGATCAGCACGGGGATCACCGTCCAGGCGATCTCCAGCGGGGTGTTGTGGCTGGTCTGCGAGGGGACCGGGTTGGCCTTCTCGTTGAAGCGCCACATGCAGTAGGCGAGCAGCGCCGCCACGAAGATGGTGATGGCCACGATGATCCAGAACACCATCGTGTTGAAGGAGCCGATCGCGTCCTTGATCGGCCCACCGGAGGCCTGCAGGCCCATCCCCCAGGGCACCGGCGCGCCGAGGTTCGTTTCCGAGGCGAAGGCCCCGCCCATCGTGAGCAGGACGGCCATTGCCGCCAGCCCCAGCACCCGTCCGATCCGACCGATCACGCCATGTACCCCGCGAAAGCCGCGCGACGCCCCCTCTGGCCGCCGCCCGCGCGCACGGGACCCATTTCCGGCCCCGGCGCCCTGCCGGACATTAGGGGCAGATCGGCCGTTCAACAAGCCCGCGGCCCGCCGCATTGAGGCGGATCAAGCCTTTCGGACGTGTCACGCGCTGGGCTCGATCTCCGCTTCCGGAACGTCCTCGGCCACGTGGTCCGCCATGTCGGTCAGCATGGAGCGGATGTGCGGGTCGCCCACCACGTAGAACACCATCCGCCCGCGCCGGTCGGCGTTCAGCAGCCGCGCCGCGCGCAGCAGCCGCAGGTGGTGCGACACCAGCGAGGCGGAGATGCCCAGCGCCTCGGCCATCGCACCCACGCTCACCGGCGCGTCCAGGCAGGCGAGGATGATCTTCAGCCGCGTCGGGTCGCTCATCAGGCGGAACATCTCCGCCAGCTCGACCACCTCGTCCTCGTTGATGCGAACCGCCATGGGGCAAGCTTCGCCCGCCGCTCCCCTTGACGCAAGGCGGCGCAGGGCCAAGCTTGCCAAGGACAAGCCATTGAAAACATTGGATCATTGAAGACGTGAACACCTGTAGAGGCGTCGGCCGCCGCGCGCTGGCCGGGATGGTCCTCGCCGCGCCGGCCTTGGCGCAGCCGGCCCGCCCCCTCGTCGTCGCCACCACGGCGATGGTGGCGGAGCTGGCGCGCGGCGTGGGCGGCGACGCCTTCGCCGTGGAATCCCTGATGGGCGAGGGGGT
>JALHNW010000146.1 GCA_022843345.1 Rubritepida sp.
CCGCCCGCGCCGCCGCCGATGCCGGCCTCTGGGGCCCGCCGCGCCTCATCGCCTGCCCGGGCGCCGACCCCATCGCGCTGACCGACCCCGACGCCGCCTGCTGGGCGGAGGCGATGAGCCGCCACGTCGGCCTGGACACCCTGCCCGGCTGGGCCCTCACCCTGCGCCTGCTGGCGCTCGTCGAGGCGATGGGCCGCCACGCCTGGCTGCGCGGCCTGTTCACCATCGGCCCCGGGGGCGCGGAGTTCCACCCGGCCCTGCTGGCCGCCGCCGCCCAGGCGCCGCTGGATGCGACGGGGCGGTTCGCGGAGGGCGCGTTGCGTGGCATGCTGGCGCGCAGCCTGCCCCCTTAGGATAACCCGCCCGTGCGCCTGACGCTCCTGCCGCTCCTTCTCCTCGCCGCCTGCGCCCCGCGCACCGAGCCGCTCTTCCAGCCCCGCCCCGGCGCGCCCGACACCAACCCCGCCGTCGTCGCCGCCTGCCGCGAGGAGGTGACGAACATCCTCCGCCGCCAGGACCGCGCGCAGCTGATCCGCGAGGACGAGCGCGACGCGCGCCTGGGCGCCGAGGCCACGCCCTTCACCCAGCGCGCCTCGCAGGACCGGCTGAACCGCGGCTTCGCCCAGGGCCGCCTGATCGACGACTGCGTGCGCGACAACACCCGCACCACCCAGCGCGCGCAGCCCGCAGCACCCGAGCCCACCATCCGGGGCCGCTGAGCGGGTGGCGCAAGGCGCGCTCGCCCGCGCGCTCTCGCATCGCGACGCGCGCATCTTCTTCGGCGCCTCGCTCACGGCCTGGACCGGGCTGTGGATGCACCGCATCGCGGTGGCCTGGCTGGCGTGGGAGCTGACGGGAAGCGCCTTCTGGGTCGGCATGGTGGCATTCTGCGACCTCGGCCCGGCGGTGGTCTTCTCCCCCATCGCCGGCGCGGTGGCGGACCGGATGGACCGGGTGCGCCTCACCATGCTCGCCCAGGCCGCCATCGCGGTGCAGGCGCTGGTCATCGCCGGCCTCACGGCGGCCGGCGTCATCACCATCGGCTCGCTGCTGGCCCTGGAGGTGCTGGGCGGCATCGCCGCCTCCTTCGCCCAGCCGGCGCGGCAGGCGATGATGCCGGGCCTGGTGCCGCGCGCCGACCTGCCGGCGGCGGTGGCCTGCAACTCGCTGTGCTTCAACGTGGCCCGCTTCCTGGGTCCCGCCATGGCCGGGCCCCTGATCGCGGTCTGGGGCGTGGTGCCGGCCATCGCGCTCAACGCGCTGGCCTACCTGCTGGCCTGCCTCACCCTGCCCATGCTGCGCGTAGCGCCCGAGCACCTGCGCGGCCACCCGCCCGAGGGCTCCCTGCTGGCCGAGATCGTCGCGGGCATCCGCTACGTCGCCCGCCATCCGGGCATCGGGCCGCTGTTCCTGTTCGCCGGTGTCACCGCCGTGCTGCTGCGCGGCGTGCAGGAAATCCTGCCCCCTTATGTGGAGCGCCTGTTCGGCCAGGGCGCGCCGGGGCTGGCCCTGCTGACTGGCGCCATCGGGGTGGGCGCGCTCTGCGCCGGGCTGTGGGTCGCCTCGCGCGGGCGGCTGTCGGGCGTCACGGCGCTGGCGGTGGCCGGGGTGGCGTTGCAGGCGCTGTGCATCGCGGGGTTCGTGGCCACCGGCTGGTTCCCCTTCGCGGTTCTGTGCGCCGCCGCCTTCGGGGCCTGCGCCTCCATCCACGGCATCTCGGTGCAGGTGCTGGCGCAATCCGCCGCCGCCACGCCGATGCGCGGGCGCACCCTTTCCTTGTGGGGCCTGATCACCCGCGCCTGCCCGGCGCTCGGCGCCCTGGTGCTGGGCCTGGCGGGCGAGGCCTTCGGGATGCGCCTGCCCACCTTGCTGGCCGCGGCGCTGGCCCTCATGGTCGCCGCCTTCGCCGCCACCCGAATCCGCAGGTGGGCGGCACAGCTGGAGACGTCGTGACCATGCTCGACTGCGCCATCATCGGCATGGGCGCCTGGGGCCGCAAGCTGGTGGACAGCGTGCAGGGGCTGAACGGCGCGGGCATCCGCTTCGTCGCCGGCGCCACCGGCACCCCCGCCAAGGCCGCTGACTACGCGGCGGGCAAGGGCATCGCCCTGCACCCCGGCTTCGAGGACGCGCTGGCGGACCCCCGCGTGCGGGCCGTGGCGCTGGCCACCCCCCACGCCCAGCATGCCGCCCAGGTGATCGCCGCGGCGCGCGCCGGCAAGCACGTCTTCGTGGAGAAGCCCTTCACCCTGTCGAAGCGCGACGCCGAGGCCGCCGTCGCCGCCTGCCGCGAGGCCGGCGTGGTGCTGGCGCTGGGCCACAACCGCCGCTTCCTGCCCGCGGTGGCCGAGATGAAGCGCCTGCTGGCCGAAGGCGCCCTGGGCACCCTGCTGCACGTGGAGGGCCAGTTCAGCGGCCCCGGCGGCTACGCCTACCAGCCCGGCGCCTGGCGGGCCGACCGCGCGGAATCGCCGCTGGGGGGCATGGGCGGCATGGGCATCCACATGGTGGACATGATCATCCACCTCGCCGGCCGCTTCGCCGATGTCCGCGTCGTGTCCAAGGCCCAGGTCCTCCATGACACCATAGACGACACCACCGCCATACTGGCGACGCTGGAAGGGGGTGCCACCGTCACCTTCGCCACGCTCGCCGCCGCGCCGCGCCTGTGGCGCGTGGCGCTGTTCGGCTCGAAGGGCTGGGCCGCGCTGCACGGGCATGAGCACCTGACCGTGGCCACCCTGGAGGGCGAGCCCCAGACCCGCGCCTTCGACCCGGTGGACATCGAGCGCGCGGAGCTGGAAGCCTTCGCCGCCGCCGTGGCCGGCGGCCCCGCCTATCCCCTGCCGCCCGGGGAGGCGATCCACGGCGTCAGCGTCTTCGAGGCGATGCGCTGGGCGGCGTCGTCGGGCAGCGTCTGCCGCGTCCCCTGAAAACCGGCTATCCCATCACCCGCAACCCTGGAGGGCCCCATGGCCAAGATCACCCGCTTCAACGAGAACCCGATCCTTTCCTCCGCCGTCGAGTACCACAACTTCGTCTACTGCGCCGGCATGACGGCCGATGACCTGTCCCAGGACGTGGTCGGCCAGACCCGCCAGGTGATTGCCAAGATCGACGCCGCGCTGGAGAACTTCGGCACGGACAAGACCCGCCTCCTCCAGGCGCAGATCTGGCTGAAGGACATCCGCGACCGCGACGCGATGAACACCGTGTGGGTCGAGTGGCTGGGCGAGGCCGGCCGCCCCGCCCGCGCTTGCGTGGAGGCCAACATGGCCGACCCCCGCCACCTGGTGGAGATCATGGTCACCGCCTGCCGCTGAATTCCGGCCATCACCATGCCCGAGAAAGCGTCCTGGCCCGGCCAGGGCGCTTTCTTCACGAATCACCGCAACCTTTCTGCAAGCCCGGCATTCCTGCCCATCGTCGGATGCATGTGGCATTTCTGCCGCCACACTGTGGCAACCGGTGCGTGTGAACCGGATCACAGGACAATGGTCCTGATACGGCGCCCGGCATGCACGCCATACGGGCGAATCACGCCAGATTTCGGTTTATGTCGAAACACCGCATTGCCCGCGCGGGGGTCGCTGGGCTTACTCCCCCCACGCCAGTCGGGGGGGCCCTCCTGGCAAGGTTTGATCCAGGAGGGATTCCGCATGCGGCTTCATGCTGCGCTGCTGACCATGTGCCTCGGCTTCTCGACGCTGCTGCCGGCGCACCACGCGCAAGCCGCCCGCGGCGATGTCCGCCAAGCGACCCGTGCCGGCGAGCGTCCCGACGCCCGCGCCACCGCGCCACGCATCACCAACCCCGTGCACCGTGCCGGGTTGCGCGCCGCCGCGCCCCGCCGCACCACCGGCGGCCAGGGTGGAGGCATCTCCTGCGTGCCCTACGCCCGCTCCGTCACGGGCATGGAGATCTCGGGCAATGGCCGCGACTGGTGGCACAATGCCGCCGGCCGCTACGCCCGCGGCCAGCGGCCCGAGCCCGGCTCCATCCTGTCCTTCCCCGGTTCCGGCGGCATGTCGTCGGGCCACGTCGCCGTCGTCTCCCGCGTGCTGAACGGCCGCATGATCGAGATCGACCACGCGAACTGGGGCGGCCCCGGCATCCGCCGCGGCACCGTGATGCGCAACGTCAAGGTGATGGACGTCTCCGACGACAACTCCTGGACCCGCGTGCGCGTCCAGGTCGGCTGGACTGCCGAGAACTTCGGCCGCGAATACCCGACCCACGGCTTCATCCACAACCGCCCGACCACCGCCTACGCCGCCGCCGACGACGCGATCCGCCCCGTCTCCTACACCACCCGGCGCGAGACCGCCCGGCCGCAGCAGGCGCGCGACACGCGGCGCGTCACGGCCCAGGCCGGCAAGCGGCAGCAGGTCGCCTCGGCGCGGCGATAGGCCCCCGGCGTCAATCCGCCCACAGGGCGGGGTTCGCCAGCACCTCCGTCGCCGCGGCGGTGATCGCTTCCAGCAAGCGCCCGCCCTTCTCCGCGCTGGCGGTGCGCGCGTCGCCGATCACCCCGCTCGCCGTCACTTCCGAGAAGCTGCGCCGCATCAGCAGGCCGGGCGGATGGCCCGGCCCGCGCGTGCTCATCGGCCCCACCGCCTCCGCCAGCCGGTCCTGGCGCACGCAGCCGGCGGCCAGGTGCCAGACCATGCTGGTTTCCGCCTCGCAGGCATGCATCAGGCCCCCCTGCCGCTCCAGCAGCGGCGCGATCGCCTCCGGCACCAGGTGCCAGTAGGTGCAGCCCGCCACCCGGATGCCGAAACCCGCCGCGAACTCGGTGGCCGCCGTGCCGATCGCCTCCGCGTTGCCGCCATGCCCGTTCAGCAGCAGCACGCGCCGGAACCCCTGCCGCGCGGCACTCCCCACCACGCCGCGCAGCACCGCCAGGAAGGTGGCGCTGTCCAGCGTCACCGTGCCGCCGAAATCCATGTGGTGCTCGGCCAGCCCGGTCCAGACCGTGGGCGTCACCAGCGCCGGCACCCCGCGCACCGCCAGCCCCCGCGCCACCCCCAGCGCCACCGCGCCGGCCAGCAGGATGTCCGTCCCGGTCGCCAGATGCGGCCCGTGCTGCTCCAGCGAGGCGACGGGGATGATGAGCAGGGCGTCCGCGGCGGCGGCCTGCCGGACTTCGGCGGCGGTGCGTTCCGCCCACAACAGGGAAAGGTCAGCCATCCCCGCAGGGTGCGGCCGCGAACCGCGCCGCGGCAAGCCCCGCCGCCCGCCCGGTGGCGAAGCAGGCGGTCAACAGCCACCCCCCGGTCGGCGCCTCCCAGTCCAGCATCTCGCCCGCCGCGAAGACGCCCGGCCGGCCGCGCAGCATCAGCGAATCATCCACCGCATCCCACCCCAGCCCGCCCGCCGAGGAGATCGCGCGCTCCAGCCCCATCGGCGCCTCCAGCCGCAGCGGCAGCGCCTTCACCAGCCCCGCCAGGTCGTCGCGCGCCGCCCCGCCCCGCACCGCCTCCTGCACCAGGCCGATCGCGACCGGCGCCAGCCCGGCCCGCCGCAGCCGGTTGGCCAAGGACAGCGCCCCGCCCCCCAGCCG
>JALHNW010000147.1 GCA_022843345.1 Rubritepida sp.
TGGTGCGGATGTTCGCGCGCATCGGCGCGGCCCTGGGCGAGGACGCGCCGGCCGGGATGAACGCGGGCGGGGCGGGCACGCCGGGCGATGCCAAGGCGCAGGCCAGCGCCATCGTGGCGGACCGCGCCGGGCCCTACTGGAACCCGCTGCACCCGCAGCACCGCGAGACGGTGCAGCAGGTGACGCGCCTGCTGGCCGCCGCCGGGTAGGGCTTGCGGGGCGGGTCAGGGTTCGGGCAGGGTGGCGAGATGCGCGCCATGCTGATCCTGCCCGTCCTGCTGCTGCTCGCCGGGTGCAGCATGACCCTGCCGGTGCGCGGGCAGGTGGCGCAGACCGGCGAGACATTCGAGGGCAGCGCGACGGGCCGTCTCGACGGCGGCGGTGACCTGGTGGTGACCAGCAGCACCGGCGCGCGCTGCACCGGCCAGTTCGTCTACGTGACCGCTCGCCGCGGCGAGGGCACCTTCACCTGCGACGACGGCAGGATCGGCCCCTACACCTTCGTCTCCACCGGCACGCGCGGCACCGGATCGGGCACGCTCAACGGGCAGGTGATGACCTTCACCTTCGGCGGCTGACCCTCCCGGCCTAACCCTCCCGCGTAAGCAATGCCGCCGCGCTGGCCCGGCGCGGGTGCCGGCGCGCATACACTCGCCATGGACGCGAACGCAGCGCGCATCATGGCCCGTGCCGAGTGCCTGAAGGCGGCCATCGCCTTCCGCACGCCCGGCACCACGCCCGGCGCGACGCTGCTGATCGCGGAACAGTTCTGGGACTGGCTCGCCATCCCGGACGCGGACACGCCGGCTCCATGCCCGGCCCCGCTGACGGCGCCCAAAGCGGCGCGCCCGGCCGGGGCTCCCGGCAAGGCAGCGGATCGCGCGGAACCGCGCGGCAATCCCTCCGTCCCCGAAGCCTGATCCGAGGACCGGAGAACCATGTCCCTTCAGATCGAGACCGCCTGGGTCCAGCAGTTCCGCGCCAACTTCGACATGCTGGCGCAGCAGATGGACGCCCGCCTGCCCGCCACCGTCACCGTGGACACGCTGGCCGCCGAGATCGGCTACCGCGACCAGATCGGCGCGGTGGATGCCGTCCAGCGCACCACGCGCCACGGCGACACCCCCTTCACCGAAGTGCCCCATGCCCGCCGGCAGTTCCAGGCGGATGACTGGGAGGTGGGCGAGATCATCGACCGCCAGGACACCCAGCGCATGCTCACCAGCCCGCAGTCGGCCTACGCGCAGGCCTTCGCCGCCGGCTTCAACCGCCGCCGCGACATCACCATCCTGCGCGCCATGTTCGCCACCGCGCGCATCGGCAAGACCGGCGCGGACACCGTGGCCTTCCCCGCCGGCCAGGCCATCGCCGTGGACTACGTGGAAAGCGGCTCTGCCACCAACTCGGGCATGACCATCCCCAAGCTGCGGCGCGCGCTGGAAATCCTGGCCGATGCCGAGGCCTCGGACGGGCAGCTCACCATCGCCTGCTCGCAGCGCGAGCTGAACGGCCTGCTGCGCACGGTGGAAGTCGGCTCGTCCGACTACAACAACGTGAAGGCGCTGGTGAACGCCGAGGTGAACACCTTCATGGGCTTCACCTTCGTGCGCCTGCCCTCCGCGCGCTTCGAGCTGGACGGCTCCAGCCATCGCCGCATCCCCGCCTACCACAAGGCCGGCGTGCTCTACGCGCAGATGGCGGAGACGGACATCAACGCGGCGCCCGACCCGACCAAGGGCTTCAACACGCGCATCCACGGCCGCGCCTCCTTCGGCGCCACCCGCCTCGAAGAGGCGCGGGTCGTGGAGATCAAGTGCTCCACGTCGGTGTTCTGAGGAGAACGGACCCATGCCCTTCGCGAACGCATCCGCCGCCGCCGCCGGCGGTTCCGGCAACATCTCCGCTGCCCTCATGGGCGGCAAGCAGCGCTCCGCCACCGCGGTGTTCAACCTCGCCTCCGACGCGGCCGGCACCTACGTGGCGCCGATCCGCCTCCCGCGCGGCGCGGTGGTGCAGGGCGTTGCCCTGAACACCTCCGTCTCGCTCGGCTCCGCCACGGTGGCGGTGGGCATCGCGGGGACGACCGGCAAGTACCGCGCCGCCGCCGCGCTCACCCTGACGGACCAGGCGGTCTACACGGCGCTGAACGCCGTGCAGGGCGTGCCGCTGGCGGCGGAGGAGCAGATCATCCTCACCACCGCCGTAGCCGCCCTGCCGGCCTCGGGGCGCCTGGTGGTCCGCATCGACTACAACGACGCGACCTGACGCATGCCCGCCTCGGAAGTCGCCCTGGCCAACCGTGCCTTGGCCTTCCTGGGCGCGGATGCGCTGACGTCGCTGGACGACGACACGGTCAGGGCCGCCCGCTGCAAGGCGGCCCTGCCCCTCGCGCGGGACTACGTGCTGCGCTCCTACCCATGGAACTGCGCCACCCGGCGCGCGCTGCTGCCCGCGCTGGCGGAGGCGCCGGCCTACGGCTTCGCGCGGGCCTTCCAGCTTCCGGCCGACTGCCTGCGGGTGATCGCGCTGGACACCACGCCCGCCCTGCCGGCCTGGCGCGTGGAGGGGCGGCTGCTGCTGACCGATGCGGGCGCGCCCCTGCCGCTGCGCTACGTGGCGCGCGTCACCGAGGTGGCGACCCTGGACGAGATGGTGGCGGACGCCATCGCCGCGCGCCTCGCCGCCGACCTCGCCTATGCCCTGACCTCGAATGCCAGCCTGACGGACGGCATGGTGCGGCTGGCGGAGGCGCGGCTGGCGCAGGCGCGGCGGGTGGACGCCATCGAGGCATCGCAGGATGCGGCGGTAACCGCCGACCTGTGGGCCGGGGCCCGCTTCTGATGCCGCGCGCTGTCCCCCTCATCAGCGCCTTCAACCGCGGCGAGCTGACGCCGCTGATGCGCTCGCGCGTGGACCTCGACATCTACCAGCGCGCCACCGCGCGGATGGAGAACATGATCCCGCTGGCGCAGGGCCCCGCCACGCGCCGGCCCGGCACGCGCCACATCGCCCGCGCCAAGGCGGACGCTGCGGTGCTGCTGATCGAGTTCGAGTTCTCCGCCGTGCAGGCCTACGTGATCGAGGCCGGGCCGAACGTCTTCCGCTTCTTCCGCAACGGCGCGCTGATCGAGACGAGCCCGGGCGTGGCCTACGAGGTGGCGACGCCGTATTCGGCGGCCGACCTCGCCGGCCTGCAATGGGCGCAGTCGGCGGACGTGCTGTATCTGGCGCACCCGAACCACGCGCCGCGCAAGCTGTCGCGCACCGGGCACACGGCCTGGACGCTGGCCGCGATCGCCTTCACCGCTACGCCGGCCGAATGGACCGGGACCAACTACCCGGCCTGCGTCACCTTCTTCCAGTCGCGCCTGTGGTGGGCCGGCACGCCCGGCCAGCCGCAGACCATCTGGGGCAGCAAGACGGGCGATTTCGAGAACCTGACGACGGGCGCGCCAGCCGACAGCGCGCTGAAGCTGACCATCGACGACGACCAGATGAACGCCATCCGCTGGCTGCGCGCGCAACGGGTGCTGCTGATCGGCACCGCCTCGGGCGAGTTCGCGCTGTCGGGCGGGTCGAGCGGCGAGCCGGTGACGCCCTCCAGCCTGCAATGCATCCGCCAGGGGTCCATCGGCTCGGGCCCGGTCGGCGCCACCAGCATCGGCAACAGCGTGATCTTCGTGCAGCGCGCCCGGCGCAAGATCATGGAGATCGCCTACGCCTTCGATGCAGACGGCTACGTGGGCGGCGAGCTATCGCTGATGGCCGGGCACCTGCTGCGCGCCGGCGTGGCGCGCATGGCCTGGCAGCAGGAGCCGTGGCGCGTGCTGTGGCTGGTGATGCTGGACGGCACGCTGGTCGGCATGACCTTCATGAAGGATCAGCAGGTGGTGGGCTTCCACCGCCACCCCATCGGCGGGACGGGCGTGAAGGTGCTCTCGGCCGCCTGCATCCCCGGCATCGGCGCCACGGAACTGTGGCTGCTGGTGGAGCGGACCATCGCGGGCGGGACGCGGCGCTACGTGGAGCGGATGGAGCCGGAGTTCTGGGCGGACGACGGCGACGCGCGCCCGACTTTGGGCGCCGTCTTCATGGACAGCGCCATCACCTACGCGGGCGTGCCGGCCAGCGCCATCGCGGGGCTGGACCACCTGGAGGGGCAGACGGTGCAGGTGCTGGCGGACGGCGCGGCGCATCCGGGGCGGGTGGTGTCGGGGGGCGCCATCACCTTGCAGCGGCCGGCCTCGCGCGTGGCGGTGGGGCTGCGGGCTGACGCGTTGGTGCGGACGCTGGACCTGTCGGTGGGCGCGCAGGACGGCACGGCGCAGACGCGCCACCGCCGGGTGAACGAGGTGGGCGTGGTGCTGCATCAGTCGATGGGGTTCGAGATCGGGTACATGGATGATCGGTCGGGGGCGGAGGTGACGGACCTGGTGGAGACGCGGCGGCCGGCGACGCCGATGGACGCGCCGCCGCCGCTGGTGAGCGGGCCGCTGGTGGCCATGGTGCCGTCCGACCATCAGCGGGAATGCCGGTTGGTGGTGCGCTCGAGCCAGCCCCTGCCGCTGACGCTGGTGGCGCTGGCGCCGCGCGTGCAGGGGGCCTGACGATGTGCGTCCCCATGGTGGCCGCCATCGCCATCGCCTCCATCGTCGCCACCGTGGCCGGCACGGTCTACAGCGTCTCGGCGCAGCAGCAGGCGGCGTCCAAGAACGCCGCGGCCATGCGGTCCGCCGCCGAGGCGAATGCCCGCGCTGCCCAGGAAATCGCGGAGATGAACGCGCTCACCGAACTTCGGGTGGCGCGCTCCAATGCTGAAGCGCTGGCCAGCACGGCGGCCGCGGAGGCGCAGATCGCGGAGGCCAACGCCACGCGCCTTGACGCCACCGCGGTCGCCACGGTCGCGGCGGGGCAGGCGGAGGAGGATCGCGCGCGCACCCGCTCGCGCTTCCTGCTGGCGGACCAGCGGGCGCGCTACGGCGCGGCCGGGGTGGTGCTGGAAGGCTCGCCGCTGGAAGTGCTGGCCTTCTCGGCCGGGCAAGAGGAGCTGGACGCTCTTACGCTGCGCTTCAACGCGGGCGTGCGGGCCGATGACCTGCGGGCGCAGGGGGCGTCCACCCGGCTGGAGGCATCGCTGGGCGTGCAGGACGCGGCGCTGCGCGGGCGCAACCTGCTGTCGGACGCCATCCTGAAGGGCGAGACGGGCGTGGCCTCGGCGCGGCTGTCCGGGCAGGCCGCCACCGGCAACGCCATCACGGCCGGGCAGGCGGGCATCGCCAACGCGCGGGCCAGCGCCACCGGCACGCTCATCAGCGGCGCCGGGCAGGTGCTGGGCAGCTCCAGCGCGCAGACCCTGGCGGCGAGGTTCGGCTGATGGCCACCATCCGCATTCCCTTCGCCGATACGGCCATCGCCACGCCGAACCCCGGGGCCGGGCAGGTGCGCGCCGACCTGCGCCCGGCGCTGCGCGACCCGCGCGCCGGCCAGATGGACCCGCAGACCGGCAGCCGCAGCATCACCGCGGGCAACGTGGACCCCGGGGCGATGGCGGCACC